>DATGVD010000246.1:0-2788 GCA_035300785.1 Pyrinomonadaceae bacterium
GACGGATGTAACAATCGCGAAAGTCATTGCGCCGCACAACCTCGCAGATGGCTTCCGCCAGTTCCCCGGCGTTGAACGGAATCGGCATCCCACAACTTTCGGCGGAGGCATAGAGGCGATCAAGATGGGCGTCGAGCCGAAAGACCGCCGGCCCACTCGGCGTTTCGTAGCAGCGCACGCCTTCGAAAACACCGGTTCCGTAGTGCAGCGCGTGGGCCGAAACATGCGTGGTGGCATTCTCCCAAAGAATCATGCCGCCATTCATCCACACCCATTTACTTTGAGCGAAGGACACAGCTTGCCTCTTCTAATTTCTGGCTTTGTCTACCAGGCGTCCTGCGGCCAGCCAGGGCATCATTTCGCGCAGACGTGCGCCCACCCGCTCGATCTGATGATCTTTGGTTTGGGCTTCCAACTCCTTGAACCGTGGACGCCCACGCTTATTTTCTCTCATCCACTCATTGGCGAATGCGCCTGATTGAACTTCTGCCAGCAGCCCTTTCATCCGGCGTTTCGTCTCGTCGTTGACCACCGCCGGTCCGCGGGTCATGTCGCCGTATTGCGCCGTGTTGGAAACGGAATAACGCATTTCTGAGATCCCGCCTTCATAGATCAAATCGACGATCAGTTTCATCTCGTGCAGGCACTCAAAGTAAGCCATCTCGGGCGCATAGCCGGCTTCGACCAGAGTTTCAAAGCCGGCCTTGATTAATGCGGTCAAACCGCCACACAGCACTGCTTGCTCGCCAAAAAGATCGGTCTCAGTCTCTTCACGAAAGTTGGTTTCGATCACCCCGGCGCGGCCGCCGCCAATCGCTGAAGCATAAGCCAAACCAATTTGGCGCGTGTCACCCGTGGGATCCTGTTGGACGGCGAGCAGGCAGGGCACGCCGGCGCCGCGTTTGTATTCGTGACGCACCAGATGCCCTGGTCCCTTCGGCGCCACCATAAATACGTTCACGTCGCCGGGCGGTTTGATAAAACCATAGTGGACCGAGAAGCCGTGTGAGAACGCGAGATACTTTCCGGGGGTCATCGACTCAGCGACATCCCGCGCGTACACATCGGGCGCCAGTTCGTCGGGCACCAACATCATGACGATGTCGGCTTCGGCGGCAGCCTGCGCCACCGGCAACACCCGCAGGCCCGCCTCTTCCGCTTTGGCCACCGAAAGGCTCTCCGGGCGAAGGCCGACCGTTACCTCGCAGCCCGACTCGCGCAGGTTATTTGATTGCGCGAAACCCTGGCTGCCGTATCCAACGACGGCAATTTTCTTTCCGCGCAAAGCGGTCGAGTCGGCATCTTTATCGTAATAGATATTCATCGATTTAATTCCTCTCAAGTGGATTCAAAACAGGTTTAGAGTTCAAGCTTTAGCTTGCCCGTGTCGTGCGAAGCAACCTGAAGGTTGAACTCTGAACTCGAACGCCGTTAGACCAATAAACGTCCAATCGCGATGCGACCTCCGCGGGTGATCTCGTGAATACCGACTGGTCGCAAGAGTTCGATAAAAGCCTCTACTTTCTCCTTGCTGCCCGAAGTCTCAACAATCATCTGAGTGTGCGAAATGTCGACGACTTTGGCGCGGAATACCTCTACCAGACTCAGAACTTCCTGTCGTTGCGAGCCCGGCTCGGCATTTACCGTGATCAAAGCCAGATCACGTTCGATGTGCGGGCTGGTGGTTACGTCCAGCACCTGGCGAACGCGCGCTAGTCGTTCGCACTGTTTGACGATCTGCTCGATCGTGCGATCGTCGCCGTTTGTGACAATCGTGACCCGCGCCCATTCGGGGTCGAGCGTCGCGCCAACCGAAATCGTTTCAATATTGAAACCCCGCGCGCTGAATAGACCGACAATGCGAGAAAGCTCGCCCGGCTGATCTGCCACCACTATGGAAAGAGTATGGTTCATTTTCGGATTTCGGAATTCGAATTGCGGATTGCGAATTTGTGCTTCTGCTGACTCGTCTCTTAACTTCGCGATTCGCAATCCGAAATTCGCAATTCTTAAACTCCTTCACTGTGAAAAATCATGTCACGCGAGCTGGCGCCGGCGGGCACGATGGGGAATACATTCTCCTCTCTTGCAACCACGATCTCGATCACCGCGACTCCCTTATGCGAGAGGCCGGCCGCAAGCACTGCGGGCAATTCGTCGGGCTGTGTTGCGCGCACTCCAAACGCGCCGTACGCTTCCGCAAGCTTGACGAAGTCGGGCGCCACCGACATATCCACTTCCGAATAGGCGCGGTCATAGAACATCTCCTGCCACTGCCGCACCATTCCCAGGTATCCGTTATTCATAATGACGATCTTCACCGGGAGATCGTATTGAACGGCGGTGGCCAGTTCCTGATTAGTCATTTGAAAACCACCATCGCCGACCACTGCGATGACGAGCTGATCGCGAAACGCCAATTGCGCCCCGATCGCCGCGGGCACGCCAAAGCCCATCGCCCCCAGCCCGCCGCTGGTGATCCATTGGCGCGCGCGTTTGAACGGATAGAACTGCGCCGCCCACATTTGATGTTGACCCACGTCGGTCACAATGATCGCTTCCCCGTTAGTCAGGCGGTGCAATTCGCGAATGACGTGCTGAGGCTTGATATGGTCACGTGATCCGGCGAATTGCATCGGCTGCTCGCGCTGCCACGTTCGCAGTTGCTTCCACCAGCGTTCGCGCCGCTGAATGCTCTGCCTAATACTTTCCGGGACGGTTGACTCCACCTGCGCGCGCAAAGCGGCGAGCGCCTCCCGTGCATCCGCGATCATTGACAGATCGGGCA
>DATGVD010000247.1:0-3578 GCA_035300785.1 Pyrinomonadaceae bacterium
GGTTGAGCTTTCTGGATCGACCGGGATGCAGGTGGCGCCGGCCTTCAGCACGCCGAAATACGTCATGCCCCATTCCGGGGCGTTGTGACTAAAGAGCATCACGCGATCGCCGGACTTGATGCTGTTGCTCGCAAAGAAACCAGCGGCGCGCATCGCCAACTCGCGTAAATCCGCGTAGGTGTATTGTTCTTTGCGGCCGTCGCGTTCGATGCGCATCGCGACCCGGGTCGAGTGCCGCTTGGTAGTCGTCTCAAACAATTCGAGCAGGTCGCGATAGGTGTAAACGCGTTTTGGCTGCGTCCGCATGTCCTCTTCCAGCGTTGGCAGCACCCACTTCTTCAGACCCGGCATGTGGATATTCAACCAGTAGTCGTACCAGTCGAACGTCTCCGGGTTCCACGTCAGCAGTTGTCGCTCTTCTTCACGAATGCTTTCGAACAGAGCGCGGACGTTGTCTGAACGAAAGACATAGGCGTTTTCAGCAGTGAAAGGAAGAAACATTTCGAAAGCCTCCGTGGCTTCCCGAGTTTGTTCTTCGACGCGATCGACGGTCTGCTTCATGCGATTGATCACGCCCTCGTAACGGCCGCCGCCCCAGCGCGGCTTGGCCTTATCGAGGAGTGAAGAAAATCTCTTCGCCGTCTTGTTCATCATTGGCAGCGACGCTGAGTCGAACCGCTCCGGCGAAACGCGAAACGGTTCTATGCGCGCAGAGATTTCGTGGAACAGCCGCAAGCCATCCTTTTTCTCAAGCTCCTGCTGCCGCCGAAACAGTCCCACCAGCGAAATGATTCGCCCCATGTTGTTGGGATTGGAATCGCCGGTCGCCGCCTGGTGAACCAGACGCGGCTGTTCGACGCAAGCCTGCGCCGCGACGGCCAGCATGACGGCGGCAACTTGATCGACAGGCGTGATGTCGAGGATTAGTTTTTCGTTCGCGGGAATCTGACGCTGTCCCTTCAAGGCCATGAAAATGATCGGTGCGGTGGTCGTGAAGCCTTCGTTCCAACCGGGAAACGGATAGTCCTTTGCAGATTCAACGATGCTCGGGCGCACAATGCTGCGCACGATTCCAGTTTCCGCGGCGACCAGTTGTTCGCCGAGAGCTTTGGTGTACGTGTAAATATTGGGCCAACCCCAAAACTCCGAGCGTTCGATTCCCAGTTCGGTCAGACGGTTCCGGGTCCAGACTTTCCGTTCGCGCGCGACCGCCAGTCCCAGCGTATCCGGATCGTCGCCATCGCGCATCTCTTCGTTTAGCCGCTTGCGCGCCTGCTCGCGAAAATGCGCTACTCGCATTGCGTCTTTGGCTTCTTCACGGGCGCGTTCCGACATCTTTGAGCAATCAAGGATTTCCTGCTCGACCGAGAAGTCGACGCCCTTGACCTCGTCTTGGCGCGGGAAATAGCCGAGCACATCATCATTTTCCCAGACGGCGCCAGATCGATTGCCGGCGACGAAACACGTCGAGATGTGAATCAGACAGGGCCGCTTCATGCGTTTGGTGAACGCGATCACGTTTTGCGTGCCGACAACATTCGTGCGCAGGGCGCTCTCCAGGGTTGGATTGAAAGTTACGTTACCGGCCGAGTTGATGACGACGTCGATGTCGCCGGCGATCTGCCGGGCCTCTTCATCGCTGAAGCCAAGATTGTGGTCCGCGATGTCGCCGCCGACGATCTTGACTTTGCCGCGAATGAATCCGTCGAGCGCGCCGCCATATCGCTCGCGGAGAGGATCGAACGGAGGCGCCGTGATCACGTTATTCCAAAAGCGCGTCTCGGATTCTTCCTGCGAACGCGCGCGGACGGTAACGTACACGCGCCCGACGTTCGGAAAGCGATGCAGCAGCATGCTCAGCGTGACCTTGCCAAGAAAGCCCGTGCTGCCTATCAGAAACACCTTCCGGTCTTTGTAGATTTCAGTCGGTGATAGCTTTTTCGTCATGATTCAAGTTTCTTATCTCCCTCTCCCTTTGGAAGAGGGTCGGGGTGAAGGTCCAGGTGCGTAGCCACTCACTTTTTCTCTCCTCAGCACTGCGGACGACCGCAAAACAGAAAATGAGAAGTTGTTCCCTGGTTCTGCTAAGCTCTCGCTCCAGCACTCTCCCAAAAGGGAGAAGGAGTTTCAGCGAAGTTCATTCACACGTTTTCCGCCGTGATGCTTTAGCAGGTCAGCCACAGCCGAATTATTTCGGTTGAGAGCAATGTCCAACGCAGTACCATCGTTCCCGATCGCATTAACGTCAGCCCCGTGAGCCAAAAGCTCCTTCACCAGAGCAACGTGTCCGTAATAAGCCGCTTCCGTGAGGGCCGTATCGCCCAACTGCTCGCGCGCGTTCACATCCGCGCCTTCCGCCAGCAGGTATCTAACGACATCGCTTCTTCCCTCGCCGGCGGCAATGAACAGCGGCATGCAGCCATTGCTGCGCAAGTTGATGTTCGCTCCCGCGAAATGCAGCAGACGCATCCGGCTAAGACTTCCGTCCATGGTGGCCTGGGTAAAGTATCTCTGGCGCTGCTCTTTGAATTTCGGCAAGCCACTCACGATTGCAAACGAGAAAACGAGCGTGCTGGCAAAAGCCAGGGCGCGCGTGATGATCGATTGTGCCGTCTCCCGATTCACTAATTCATTCCATGTCAGCAATGCCAATCATCGGCTGATGCAGCATCGTGATCTCGGCTGAATTGCCCATGTAATTGCGCGCCATCGCGATGGCTTCCGTCAGGTTGTCGGCGCGTTCCCAGCCCAGCATCGCCGGCACGTGCGCATTCTCAGCTCCGGCGGCAATCACGTGGCCGACGTGCTGGCGGCCGTTCTCGCCCCAGTACCACATGAAAAACGGATGCGCGCCGTGATAGGCGTTGCCGCGCCGGTACATCTCGATGTAACTCGGATTGTTCGCAAACTCGCGCTCGTATTTTTCGCGTAAGTAGAAAGCGTCGCGTGACTCGGGCAACAGGCGGTTGAAGAACTCGATGTAGCTGGGATGAAAATTGTGATCGAACTCGTCGTAGCATGGATGATGAATAATCAGCACGCCGCCTTTTTTGAGCAGGGGCTTATTGCGATAAAAGTTGAAGTGATAACCCAGGCCCATCACCTGCACGAGCAGCGGATTCAAGACCGAATAGACGTTGTAGGGCGAAATATCGGGAATGCCGCTGATTAAAATGTCGCACTGGCCGCGCACCGGAATCGCGTATTGTTGGAATCCCTTCTCGATTATCTTGTCGTGCACCGGCTCGGTCTTGCCGGCAAAACACGCCGTCATCTCGTATTGCGCCGGCATCGAGTGGAGCAGCTTGCGGCGCGCGGGCCGCGGCAGCTTGCTCATCGTGTAGCGCATCGCTTCAAACTTCATGCGATCGAAAGCCGTGAAGTCGTCCTCGTTCTTGATCAGGAAATCCATGTCGCCCTTGTACATGCGATTGTTTATGGCGGTTTCGATGTGAAAGACGTTCAGATGCTGGTCGACGATCTTGCCGAGTCGTCCGCACTTGTTGCTCAGCTCCGAACGCGCGGGATCCATGTAGCTGTCGGAATCGCGAATCGTCTGCGGCTCGTGATGCGCGCGC
>DATGVD010000248.1:0-2610 GCA_035300785.1 Pyrinomonadaceae bacterium
TCGGAAATGCCGGCGCCCAGGGAAAAAGATGCGGGCGTCAAAACTAACAGCGCGCGCCTGGGACTGACGCTGGCCGAAATAACCCCGCAGCTCGTGACGGAAAAACATCTGAGCGGCGTGAAGGGACTTTACGTCAAGGAAGTGGACCCCAACGGACTGGCTGCGGATATTCGACCGCGGGAAGTGTCGGCCGGTGAAGTGGTCACGCGTATCAATCGCGTTTCGGTCTCGACGCTCGCTGATTTTCAACGCGTCATCAGCTCGCTGAAACCAGGCGACGCGGTCGTACTCAACCTTTCGAGTTACGACCGGGGATCGGATCGCATCGTCTCGCGAATTGTGCAGTTCACTTATCAGTAAGACAAGTGACTGGTGACGGGTGACGGAACAGATGTCGCCGAATCCGTCACCTGTTACCCGTCACCCGTCATTCTTCAATGGCCCAGGCAAAGAAAGCACTCGCAAAGAAAGCCAGAAAATCCGCAGGGCGCGCCGCGAATCGGTCGCGCACCAAGACGTACCAAAACTACATCGGTGGCCGTTGGGTTCCGAGCGCCAGCGGCGATTGGCTCGAGAACATAAACCCGGCCGACACTCGTGATGTGGTGGGCCGCTTTCCGCGTTCAACTGAAGAGGATGTCGATCGAGCAGTGGCGGCGGCGGCTGACGCGTTCGATCACTGGCGGCGCACGCCCGCGCCACGCCGCGCCGAAATTCTCTTCCGCCTGGGTGAAATCCTGATTCGAAACAAAGACGTCTATGCCGCGGACATGACCCGCGAGATGGGCAAAGTCCTGAAGGAAACCGGCGGTGACGTTCAGGAAGCAATTGATTGCACTTACTACACGGCCGGCGAGGGCCGGCGCTTGCACGGCTTTACGACGCCGGCGGAAATGCCGAACAAGTTTGCGATGTGCGTGCGCCAGCCGGTGGGACTCTGCGGCTTGATCACTCCGTGGAATTTTCCGATGGCGATTCCGTCATGGAAACTAATCCCCGCGCTGGTTTGCGGCAACACGGTCGTCATCAAACCCGCCGAAGACACGCCGCTGTCAACCTACAACCTGGTCAAAGCGTGCGAAGAAGCCGGCATCCCTCCGGGCGTCGTTAATCTCGTGACGGGTTATGGGGAAACCGTCGGCGCTGAGATGACGAACCATTCTGCTTTGCGTTTGATTTCTTTCACGGGATCGACGGACACGGGACGCCTGGTGGCGTCCGCCTGTGCCGAGCGCAACGCGATTTGCTCGCTCGAGATGGGCGGCAAGAACGTCATCATCGTGATGGAGGACGCGGATGTAGATAACGCGATCGAAGGCGCGGTGTGGGGCGCGTTCGGAACTTCGGGGCAGCGCTGCACCGCTTCGTCGCGCCTCGTGGTTCACAAAAAAGTCTATCGCCAGTTTGTGAAAAAACTGGTCGAGCGGGCCAAGACTCTGCGCGTCGGCAGCGGCGCGGATGCGCAAACTGAAATGGGCCCCGTGATCAATGAAGACGCGGTGCGCAAGATCCTGAGTTACGTCGATATCGGCGAGCACGAAGACGGCGCCACGCTCGCTTGCGGGGGCAACCGTCTGACCAAAGACGAGCATGCGCGCGGCTTTTTTATTGAGCCAACCGTCTTCACCGACGTTCAGCCTCTCATGCGCGTCGCGCAGGAGGAAATCTTTGGGCCGGTGACGTCGGTGATTCCGACGAACTCTTTGGACGAGGCGATCGAGATTGCGAACGGCGTGCGCTACGGTCTTTCGGCGGCAATTTACACCCAGGATGTTAACCGCGCGTTTCATGCGATGAACGAAACCTACACCGGGATTTTCTACGTTAACTCTTCGACCATTGGCGCGGAAGTTCACCTGCCGTTCGGCGGCACGAAAGCCACCGGCAACGGCCACCGCGAAGCCGGCACGCAGGTGCTCGACATTTTTTCCGAATGGAAGTCGATTTACATTGATTACAGCGGCAAACTGCAGCGCGCGCAGATTGATGAAGTGGAAGTTTAGCGGCCAGGGGCCGGAGCAAGGTCGAGACCAGGACAAGTGATGAAAAGATTTTTCGCGATGCTCGTGTCCGCCGGCGCGCTGGGGTTTTTGGTTTTCACCCAGACCCCGGCCCAGGAGCTGAAACACTTTGCCGCGAAGGGACTGTCGTTTGACTATCCCGCGGCGATTGAGTTGGATAACCGCAGTAATCCAGCTGGTCAGCATCTGGTTATCCAGAGTAAGGATAGGGCGCAAATAATGATCGTTTCTCGCTATGCGCAAATCACTTCTGCCGAACAGCTCGCGGCGGCCAGACATGAAATCGTAGACGGTTTTGTCGAAACGATGTGGCAACAGATTCACGACCAGGATCCGAATGTCTTGCGCACGCCCGCGCAGATCGAAGTGGCCGGCACGCAGGCAACGGGTGTCAGACTGCGGGCAGTGCTTAACAACCAGCCCGGTAACGCAGAGATTTACTCGCTCCAGCTCGGCCCGCGACTCGTGCTCCTTTCTTTGATTGGCTCTGACATAGAAATCGCCGCTACTGCTACTGCCTGGCTCGCCATTCGCCGCAGTTTGAAAATCGAAGCGAGCCCGAACCCCGCGGCCGTCGCCCGCGAACCCG
>DATGVD010000249.1:0-8446 GCA_035300785.1 Pyrinomonadaceae bacterium
GGCGAAAGCAAAAGGCACAATGGTTACCGCCGTGGGCACAGAATCAGGAATTGCGGCTGCCAATGGCACTCCCAGGCCAGATGCCAGCGCGCGACGTTGTGCGTCCGTCAGGGGAAACGACTGTGCGAGATCGGGGCGGAAGACTCCTTGCAGGTTATGCTGCTCAGCCCGAGGTAACTCAAGTGAATAGCGAAGCCCTAAGTTAAGTGTAAAGTTTGGCTTTAGCTTCCAATCGTTCTGGACGAATCCTGCCATGCCCTTCCAGCGGTAATCGTAATCGAGTATCAGTGGTCTCAAGTCGACTGAGTTAGGCACTCCGAGCAGAACGCTCGCTATGGTGTTCCCCCCGTTGTTGACGTTTGTCGATCGGTTATTGCTGGTATTAACGACACGAAAGTCCCATCTGCCTCCCGAAGCCGCGAAGAACGGCGTTGCCGTCAGCCGGGCGTCGTTCAGATCGACCCCAAACTTCCAGGTCTGATTGCCGTGCGTCCAGTAAACGATATCGCTGATGTTGTAGCGCTGTTCGACGTTGAAGTTATTGGTAGAGGCAGCCGAGCCGATGTCCGCGTTAACGTAGTTATTATCTCGGGCGATGAGGAACAAGGGAATGCCGCCTTGCGTGAGGTGGGGCAATCCAATATCTCCGGCAAAGCTTCGTCCGGTTTTGATCGCGAACTCAGGGGAATAGTCTTCGCTGAAGTTGCCGCGGGTGTAGTTCAGGCGCAGGTCGTTTACCAGCGAGGGAGAGATGATGTTGTTGAAGGCCACCAGGAATTGCCTGGCGTTGCTGTAAACGCCGGCGTTGCCGTTTATGTCGTTGCCTGCACTTCTAATGCCGATGGCGGGCGTCACTGAGTAACGGAAGTTGGCTTTGAATCTGTCGGTGAAGTTGTGATCGAGCCTCAGGGTGTACCGCGTCTCGTTCTGCACCACGGAACGTTGCAGGAAATAATTTCGGACACTGCCCGCGTCAAGAAAGTAGCTTCCGGCTGCCGGCATGAATGCCAGTATCCTCTGCCCAATCGGGTCGATGAACTCAGGTGGAATCACGTTCAAATTCGGATTGGGCACACCATTGATCGTGGAATTGCATTGGGGCGTTTGGATAGTGACGCCCTGATACACCTGGTTAACCGGAATCCTTCTGGTATCGCCGAACTGACAATATTGATTACCTGAAGCTAGTTGAATCGGCACTAATTTGCCATTGAACAGAACGAACTGTTGGTAAATATTCGCGTTGCCAACTGACGTCAGGAGAAGTTGGTTAGCCACCGCTGCCGGCACGATGCCGCTTGCCGTTCTTACCAGGTTATTGAAATTCCCAGCGAGTTGCGTAGCGTCGGGCACCAGGCCCGTCGAAGTCAGGAAATCCTGACGCCAGCGCGGCTCGTAAGCGAAGAAGAAGAAAGACTTGTTCTTGCCGTTGTAGTAGGCCTTGCCGCCCTCGCCCAGCTTCGGGAGAAATATTGGCCCGCCGATCGTGACTGAAACCTGATTGTAGCGAAGATTATTGTGCGGACGTGGAGCAGTACCGATGGTGAATGGTGTCGCGTTGAATTTCGGGTTGCGGTGATACCAAAGCGCGATGCCGTTAAAGTCGTTCGTTCCTGATTTGGTCGTGACGTTGATTACGCCGCCGGACGTGTTTCCGAACTCCGCCGAATAAGCCGACGTCTGAACTGTGAACTCCTGCACGGTTTCGGGCGTGAAGCTGACCACGGCGCGAGCAATTCCGACACCGGTGTTGTTGACGCCGTCGGCAAGCATCGACGTACTACCGGCCCGACCGCCGTTCAAATTCAAGTTAAAACCAGGAACCGGCTGATCCGAACTCACGCCGGGATCTTCGCTGCCGGCGTCGCCCGTTACATTAGGGGCAGTCAGCGCAAGATCAAGCACGCTACGATTGTTGAGCGGAACATCTTGCAACTGACGCGTCGTGATCGTATGGCTCGTGGTTCCGGTCTCGGTGTTAAGGAGCGGCGCGTCGGCAGTCACGACTACCTGTTCGGAGACGGATCCGGTTTCCAGAGACACATTCGCAGTCGCTGTGGCCGCGGTATCGACCTTGACGTGATCGAGAAGTGCTTTCTTGAAACCTTTGGCTTCAACCAGAATGCTGTAGGTGACCGGATCGAGTGACTGTGCAGAAAACGCTCCCGTATCAGTAGTGGTAACAGTCGATTTCTGGCCCGTGCCCAGATTCGTTATCGTTACGGTCGCTCCCGGAACGGCGGCGCCGTTAGGATCAAAGACGGTTCCGCTTATGCCGCCTTTGTTCGTCTGTCCAACCAGAGTGACCGAACATACGAAAAGGACCGCAATTACTCGCATCAGGCGCATGGGTTTTATCTCCTTCAATCTTAAATAAGGCATGAGCATCTTATTCGAGTGAGGGACCCTCGCTACGCTCTAAGAATCCTCCACTCCGGGAAACCTGAAACCAAAGGTCTATGAAATCTCGGTTTCGGAATGACTCCTTTTCGCTGAGCGCCGCCATTATACAGCCTCTTTAGGGGAATGCAAGATCATAAGATGATAACTTGAGTCGGTCTTGACTACGGCTTGGAACCCGGAGTTGCCACCAAGCGAATGGGACCCAATAGCCCCGCTGGCACAGGCTGAATCTTGTCCATGTCCTGAGCTTGGAAACGCTCGCCGTAGCGCAGGTTGAGCAGTCGATAATCGGGCAATCGTGTACCGGCCATATGATTAAGCGCGAGATTGGCAACCACAATCCGGATCTTGTTTGCGCCAGGGCGCAGCAGATTGGTTACATCAATCGAATACGGCGGACACCAAACCGATCCGGCGCGCTGGCCGTTGATATAAACCACCGCAGCTTCTCTGACCGGCGCGTCAAGCCAGGCTTGCATACCTGCGCGCAGAGTTTGTTCGGGAACTGCCTTGCTCTCTCCAAGGTCAAGTCGCACGGCAAGACTTTCCTGAATCATCTCCTGGGGCACGACTATTTCCTTTTCATAGGTAGCCACTCCTGAGAAGAATCGTGTTGCTTCATCGTCTGTCCACGACCGCAGACGATCCATTTGGAGGGCGCTCCCACTGTTCCCAAAAGAAACTCGCCATCCGCTGCTCAGATCGATTGGCGATATGGATCGCGCGGATCGGAGTACAGGCTTCGAGAGAGAACGCTTCGAAAAGACCAGGACCCGAGAGCCATATGGCTCAAGTTCGACTCCGACGGTAAGAGTTCCGGAAGATCGAGTCTCGATTTCCGCTGGCGCAACCCGTCCAGAGAACGGATCCCACCATTCGGGTTGCAGCCCGTGAACACGAAAAGTAGCTTTCACATTCTCGCGCGCGTTGGACGCGTTCGCGAGAAAATAGATTTCAGCGTCCGCCGTGCGTCGATGAATTGAGCCGATGTCTGGAACAGAAGGGTTCAGTGCCACGTCAGGCTGAAGCAGGGTCGCCAGTTTCTTTCCGAGTAGTTGCTTTTCATTCTCAACGATGTATGCAGTTGCCGATGGACCCTCGAACAAGCGCCGAGAGATTTCGCGTAATTCATTCTGTTCCGTTTCTGTCGCCTTAAAGCCGGGGACAATCTCAGGACGACGGCGAGTAGCGATCACGATGCCGCCACCGCGCGCAAACTCTTCCAACTTTCGCAGCGTGTTGAGGGGAATACGCTCGACACCTGGGAGTAGGACAATGCGATATCGATTCGGCCCTAATGCCAGTTCGCCTTTCTCGACCCGGCCCAGTTTCATGAGCACGTCGTCGTCAAAAAAGTCAAAGTCATATCCAGCTTCCACTACTGCGGGTATGACGTCGGGCCCAACGCGATCGCGCAGGATTTCGATCATGTGCGTATTGCCATTTGTGAAATGCGCCCAGGCATCATCGTTGGGTAGATACAGCGCAACATCATTTGCAGGCCGTCCCTGCCGCATAAGAAAACTTATCCGTTGCAGGTAGCTCGCGATGTCGGGCATGACGATCCACCACGGGTTCTTCTCGTTGAAAACGCCTGACGCGTAAAAGCGCCAGCCGGGATACTCGACACCTTCGGCGGTATAAGGCCATCCGTGTCCGACAAGTTGATTGATGCCCACGAGGAAATGACGATCGGCCTCGGCCTTCATATCAAGAGGAGTAGCTCGAAAGACGGGCGAGTGAAGCCAGGTCCAGGTCTCGGACGATGTAACTTGATGTCCATACAGATGACTGGCTGAAGAAGCCCACCGCGTCGCGCGCACAATCTTCCATTGCGGGCCCTCACCTTCCGGCAAATCTATATAAGCATTACTTGAAAGCGCAGCCGCAGGGATGCCGTAATCCTGCATGCGCAGCAGTGTGTGATTACGCTGAGCCCAATAATGCAGCGGCATAACAAACCGTTCATTGAAAAGCTCTGTCAACGTTCGTCCCCAGTCGTGCCGAATTTCCAGGGTCTTTGGACCAAACTCCGTCACCAGCGCCGGCAGGTACGGCTTAAGATCATACCCTCGTCGCTTCTTAAACTCTTCGAGAAAATCGCTGGTCCAATCCTGGCCATACACCTCCAGGCTGTCGCAAAAGACAGCATAAGGACGAGGATTGGAGCCAAACGCCTGCATCAAACGGTCACCGACATTCTTTAGATAGCGCTCTGTGGCCGCACGATCAAGATGATTCAGCACGTAACCTTCAGCGCCGACGGCCGGACGCTTGACCTGCATTCCGGTTCGACTGGAGATAAAGAAAAGCACTTCATGCTGACCTTCCAGTCCGGCAGGAAGCCAGACTGCACCGTCATGAATGTCAGACAATTCATGTAGATCGTCGCTCGCGATTGATTGCCCTTGTGAACGAACGGAAAAAACCGCGAGTAGTTGCTCGCCTGCCGTAATGCTGGGAAGCGGAACTCGTCGGGTACTCCCCTGAGGTTTCACGCGCTCGGTACGCAGCATGCCGGCCGCATCGCTGATTGAAACCTCAGGACCGCCGAACGGCCAACCACTGCCGAGCGTCAGGTCCATTCGCAATCCGAGTTCCCGCGCTCTTGCTGACACGAACCTCAATGCGTCAATGAACTCGTCCGAGAGATAGGGAAGATTCTTAATGCCGAATGCCGGATCGTCGGGCGAGAGCGGATACACCGGCTGCACTTCGAAGCCGCCGATTCCGCCGTCCTTCATCAAACGCATTTCGCGCTCGAGTTCCGGCTTGGTCACGGCCGGCCCAAACCACCACCAGCGCATCATGATCTTCGCATCATCCGGCGGACGTTCGAAGCCGCGCTGAAGTTCGTTGATGCTCTGCGCCCGCGCCGGCGCCAACGTCGCAAGGCAGACAAGAATTAATAAAGGCCCCCGTGATTTGAAAGTCATACTCAATGCCTTAGAGATGTTTCCCGACTTCTGAGATCAATCGCGAAAAGTGTTCACCGAATTAGTCGAGGCGAAAGATTTCCTCCAACTCCCATTTCACCGGGCTGTTATCCGAGTTCGTTTCCATCAGCTCTCTCTGGTGCGCCCACCACCTTCTGCACACCTCGGTGTTCGCGATTTGTCGCCACAACCGTTCCGATTCAATCTCGGCATAGGCAAAGAGACGATTCGTATCGGGCTCAAGAAAGATCGAATAATTGTGCACGCCGTGTTCTCTCAAGACCTTCTGCAAATCCAGCCAGATTGGTTTGTGCCACCGTTCATATTCCTCTCGGCAACCAGCCTTGAGCTTCATTAGAAACGCTTTGCGAATCATGGCGCCGCTTAGCAGTCGCGCCACTCGTTAACAAATTTTCTTCCGCGAGAACTTCAGAAATTGAACCTGTCGATGTTCTCTTTATTGAAAATAAACGGCGCGCCGAGTCTTACTTCACCATCCACTACTTCTATTTCTCCCAGCCGACCGGCATTTATTGCTTTGTCGCTGCGCTTGAGTTGGCCGGTGCTCAGCGCGTTCGCGGCATAGACCGTTAAGTAACCGAGATCGATCGTGTTCCACAAAACGACACTCTCCACAACTCCCGCCTTTACATAAGGCTTGTTCATGTTCGGCAGCGATAGTCCAGTAACCTTAACGTCCTTGCGGCCTGACTGCTGCACAGCTTCAGCGGCGCCGGGAACCGCGGGTGCGGCAATTGCCATGATTACCTTCACGTTCGGATAGACTTTGAGCACCGTCTGCGTTTCGGCAAAGGCGCGGTCGCGATCACCTTCGCTCGGCTGGATGGCGACGAGTTTCATATCCGGGTATTTCTGAGCGAGCCGCTCTTTAATGTACTTGATCCATTCGTTCTGGTTCGCGGCGCTCAGCGAGGCAGTGATGATGGCAAAGTCTCCTTTGTTGTTGAGAATTCTCGCGGCTTCGTCGGTCAGCGTGTAACCGATCCCCTGCGGTGTCGCCTGATTGATGAAGGCGTCGCGCGCGTCCTTTTCAGCATCGGCATCCCAGGTGATTACTTTGATCCCTTTCTCTTTGGCCTTGCGCAGGACGGTCGAGATGCCGACTTTGTTTTCAACACTCACTGCGATGACGTCGACGCCTTTGGTAATCCAGGCTTCGACTACTTCATTCTGTTTCGCAGGATCGAGATCAGTTGGCCCGTCCCACAACAACTCTACGCCTAACTCTTTGGCGGCTTCGTCGGCGCCTTGCTTGCAACTGACGAAATACGGATCGCCTTTCGCTTTCGGCATCAGCGCAATCAGGGGCTTGTGTGCGCGTGCGGTCGCGCCGTTCTGTCGGCCAGCGGGATTCTTCAAGTCTTCACGCAGTGACCGCAGCGACATCCAGTTGGTCCCAGCTACGATCACCGCAGAGACTAGGATGACCACACTGAGAATTGCCAGTTGTGAGTTTCTCACTTCAACCTCCTCCAGCGATTGCCGATTGCCGATTGTCGATTGACGGCTGGATATTTGCTCGAGATTCGGACCGGTAAGACGCGCCGATCTCACGCGCGCGGAAAGACGATCCACGAGGATCGTGCCAACCAATAAGACGCCTGTGAGAATGCCCGCCAACTCTGCGGGTTGCGCGCTCAGCCGCAGTCCATTTTGCAGGATTACGATCGCGAATAAACCCAGGACCGTCCCCAGCACCGTGCCGCGGCCGCCAAAGATAGAGGTGCCGCCGAGCACCACCGCGGTAATAGCCATCAGTTCATAACCGGTCCCGGCGTCCGACTTTGCCTGGCCAAGATGCGCAACATAGATGATTGCGGCCAGACTCGAAACCAGACCGGAAAACATATACACCAGCCAAAGCCGCCTGCCCACTGGAATTCCCGCATAGCGTGCTCCCTCAGCAGAAAAACCAATAGCGTAGAGACTGCGCCCGTACGTGGTGCGATGCAGCCACCAGGCACAGCCAGCAATGGCCGCGATCAAAATAAACAACTGAGCCGGGACCAGACCGCCGACGTAGCCCTGACCCAGAGATAAAAAGCTGGAAGAGAACCCCGAATAGTTCTCGATGCCGCCCGTGAGTCCTTCGGCAATTCCCCGAAAGAGCGAGAACGTGCCCAGCGTTACTATCAATGGTGGAAAGCGGAGGCGCGCGATCATCAGCGCATTGAGGCTTCCGCCTGCTATGCCAACGAGCAGTGTGACGGCAGCTGCCAGGATGATTGGCATATGCGCGTCGCGCCACAAACTGCCAAGTACGACGGCCGCGAGCCCCATCATCGAACCAACCGAAAGATCGATGCCGGCAGTGATGATGATCGGCGTGAGCACCAACGACAGCAATCCGACCTCCACGCTGAGCCGCGTGATTTCGAACGCATTCGCGGTGCTGAGAAAATTGCTGCCCGTTAGACTGAATACCGAGCACTCGACGAATATTACCAGCAGCAAGGCCCATTCGTTATTTGGGAACAGGCGCTCGCGCCATGGCGCATCCAATTGCAGATTAGGGATAACGGATTCCGGATTCGCTGGAGTCATTTAATCCCTTCGTGATTGGCACGGCGAATCGTGACGGATTGAAAGTATAGAGAGGTGAACTCACCTGGCGCGTTCGATCCGCAATCCGCGATTCGCAATACGCATTCCTTCGAGTCGTCCCAGTACAAAGTCTGACACCAGCGCCGCCAGGATGATCGCTCCCTGAATTGCTTTCTCCCAAAACGGATTGATGCCCATAAAAGTCAACGCTGTGCCAATCGTCCCCAGCAGTGCCACGCCTAGCAGTGTGCCTGTCAGAGTGCCGCGGCCGCCGGTGATCGCGGTTCCGCCCACTACGACCGCGGCCACAGCTTTCAATTCCAAACCTAATCCGGCGTTGCTCGGCACCGTGGAGAAGCGCACCGCGTTGAGCAGTGCAGCCAAACCGACAAGTACTCCCACCAAAACAAAAACGAAAAAAGTCACTCGTGGCGGCTCGATACCTGCCAGCCGCGCAGCCTCTGCATCAGAGCCGACAGCATAAAGCGCGCGGCCCGCGGCGAGATTGCGTAACATCCAACTAAAGACAACGAGCACGACGA
>DATGVD010000250.1:0-2225 GCA_035300785.1 Pyrinomonadaceae bacterium
ATTCTTCTACAACCCATGGACAGGAGAGTTTTCCAACTTCGCCGGACAGGTAAGCGTGGATCAGATAAGAGGAACCAGCAACTGGTTTGTGCTGAGAGGGTGTTCGTTGAGCGATCCTGACTTCAAAGCGTTCTTGCCTCAAAAACCGCTTCCCGACAACGTCTTCGTCGAACCTATCTCCGGAACCGATGTCGATCATCCGGGCCTCCTGGATTGTGAGGCGCTTTACAAGGCCACCGTAAAGCCGGCGCCTTGAAGCCGCGGGGTTGCGTTAACGGTATCTTAGCCCAGGGTTGCGCTTGCGCTAATTGACGGCAGGTCCTTCCCGGCGGCCCGGGAAGTCGCCTCCAGGTCAGCGTAAACCATTTCTTTGATCAATTCAGCGAAGGAATGCTTCGGCTCCCAACCCAGCACCCGCCTGGCCTTACTGGCGTCTCCGACCAGAAGGTCAACTTCCGCGGGACGGTAGAAGCGCTGGTCGACCTTTACGAAATCGCGGTAGTCCAGATCGAGCAATGCGAAAGCACGCTCGCAAAACTCTCTCACTGAATGCGTTTCGCCGGTCGCAATCACGTAATCGTCAGGCTCAGCTTTCTGCAGCATCAGATGCATGGCGTGCACGTAATCCGCCGCATGCCCCCAATCGCGACGCGCTTCCAGATTGCCGAGGTATAGCTCGGACGCAAAGCCCAGTTTGATTTGCGCGGCCGTGCTGGTGATCTTGCGCGTTACGAATTCATAACCGCGCCGCGGCCCTTCGTGATTGAAAAGAATTCCATTCACGCAGAACATATCGTAGGCTTCGCGATAGTTTCGCGTCAGTTCAAAGCCGGCGACTTTGCTGACGCCATATGGACTGCGTGGATAAAAAGGGGTCGTCTCGCGCTGGGGCACTTCGCGCACGCGGCCAAACATCTCGGAAGATCCGGCGAAATAAAAACGGCACTGAGGGCGCAACTCTTTAAGTGCCGCCAGCATGTAATGCGTGCCGTTAATGTTCACGTTCATCGTCGAGAAGCCGTCCTGAAAACTCTCGGCCACGAAACTCTGCGAAGCGAGGTGATAGCATTCATCAAACTCGTGTTGGCTGAGGATGTGAAAGATGCTCGGATAGCTTTCAATGCTCGCCGGATGAAGCTGAAGACGATCAAGCAAATGCGTGATGCGGCCAAATCTTCGCTCCGGGTCTTCGATCCCGACGCGGCGCACCAGGCCATGAACCTCGTAGCCGAGACTCAGCAGATGTTCGGCCAGATAGCTTCCGTCCTGACCCGTGATGCCGGTGATGAGTGCCTTTTTACCCGAAGACATCTAGACAACCACTCCAAATTCTAATCGTTGACCTGCTGACGTCATTATTCTCAGTTTAGCTTGGTCGGCACCTCGAAGCCCAGCGAGGCAAAGGCATTTGAGATTTAGGCTTGCCAAAGAATAACGTGAAAATCTGTTTAGGGAACACCAGGTTGACTGCGGAACTCAGCCTTGATTTGCGCCGGTCAAAGCAGATACATTGCAGGTTGCCTTCAGCCGCCCGTCTTCCGAAGCAGAGCTTTCTCGAAACGATTGATGTTAAGAAGAGTTGCTCAACTCCGAAGCTTTGCTCAGTACTCCTGGGAGCGCATTCATGTGCACCGGGAAGAGCAGGGGCGCTTGCCGCGCTTGACTGAACTGCCCGTGCTGGTACGCAAGGCTTTCCGCTCCTGGCGCGCGGTCTACCTGCGGGCCAGGCCGGCGCTACTGCGCTTTGAATCGGCGTCGCTGACTTTCAGAATTCCGGACCCGATAGATCCACACGACGCGTGGCTTGAAGTAAATCAACCAAACGTGCGGCGCGAGCAGGCGCTGCGCGAAGCATCGTCCGGCCACAGTCCCAGGCCCATTCGTGCTTTGATGTGCGCGTTCAATCTTAATCGTGATGGCGCGCCCCACAGCCAGTATGAACTGACGGTCGGTCTTAAAGAGAAAGGAGTGATTGATCCGATAGTCTACAGCCCGACCGATGGCCCTTTGCGCAAGGCGTACGAGCGACAAGGTATCTCTGTGCGGACGTTCAAGCATCCGTTAACCGGCATCAGCAGCTCGGTGGATTATGACAAGAGAATTCGCGAGTTTGCCACGCAAGTCGAAAATTGAAACGTCGAGCTGATTTACGGCAACACGCTGCAGACCTTCTATGCGATCGAGACGGCGCATCATTTGAATCTGCCGTCCGTGTGGAACCCGCG
>DATGVD010000251.1:0-9371 GCA_035300785.1 Pyrinomonadaceae bacterium
CATCGTGCCGATGAATACCCCACCGTGCTTCACAAAGTTTTGCAGGTTCGCCAGACCCGTCAACCCGAGTCCGGGTCGCATGTCGTCAGTCGAAGCGAATCCGCCCAGGTTCGGCGTCAATTCCGTCTTCTTCCACGGCAAAGGATTCCCGTACATCGGCCGGCCCTGGATGATCGCGCTCGAGTTGCCGGCCCCGGGAGCAAAGATGATCACGTCGTACTTCCGGTTCAAATCGGAATCCTTCGCGACATCCTGGGTGCTGATGTAATCGTAAGGAATCTGCATCTGATCGAACGCCAGACGCCACCAGCCTTCATCCTGCGTACTGAGCCAGGTGTGCAACAGCGCGACGCGCGGTACTTTGATCGCATGCGTCTTCACGGTCGGCGCTTGCGCGACCGCGTAAGCCTGCAGGCCGAGTTCGTTCGTGACCTTGTTAACGTCGTCCGCGGAAGCATTCCGGACGATGAACGAGCCGCGATTGAATTTGAATTTGTGAGCCTTGACATCAAAATCAAAGCCTGGAACTGTACGTGTCACATCTGCTTCGAAAGGTTCTTCGGCGGCTTCGAACGACGCTTTCTTCAAGCTGTAACGCAAAGTGATCAGGCTGTTGTCGGCGTTGTGATTCACGATAAAGATCTGGCCGGCGCCGATTACCCCGCCCGGTGAACGCACTTCACCGCTGACGCGTTGCATCGCCGCGTCGAGTACTTTCACGTCGGTGACACGCACGACAGAGACGTTGCCGAGTTCGCCGAACGTCCAGCCCGTGTCGTCGTAAACATTCTGTTGCGGGTCGCGCGGGCTCCAGTATTGATAGTCGAGCAGAGCGTCGGCGACGCGGCTGTATGGCTGATCCATGCGCACGATGTAACTTCCGGCCGGGAAGGTGCGGGACTCGGTGTCCTCCATCTTCTTTTCCGGAGAGGCAGTGGCCGACGGTGATGCGTTCGCAGACGCTCGATTGGCTGCTCCCGGGCGCGCCGGTGCTGCTTTCTTTTTCATCGTCACCGTGAACGGCGCGGTCGCGCGAGAAATCTCGCAACCCTGACCCTGCAAAATGCGCAGCAGTTCAGCCTGTCCACCCGGGCGCGAATCGTCGCCGGGAAAGACGTACGCCGCCGGGCCTTCATTCTTCGGCTTCTCGACTGAGCGCTTGGCTTTCAAATAAAAGTTCTTGAGAAAGAGTTTGCTGTTGTGATTGAAGAAGTCGAGCGAGATCAGCAGCGCCGTCTCTTCATAATTGTTGTTGTTGCGCTGAGACCATTTCGTGCGCGGCAACGGCGGGTTCTGCTTGTACCACGTGCGCGAGTATTCATCCGGCGAAAGCGTGCGCACCAGCGTGTCCGCGCCGCCGTTACCGAACGTTTCGTAGAGGCGGCTGATGCCGTTGTGCGTCGCCGCGATGAACATCAAATAGCCGGGCGACCACGTATCGAACGTGCCGTGCGTGAACACGCCGGGCATGCCGAACTTGGTCATCTCGGAAACATTCTTCCATCCGATCATCTGCCATTCGTCAGTCAGAATCGGATCGAGCCAGGCGTTGTATGGGCCGTCGCCGACTGTATTGTCGTAGAGATACGGCACCGACTCGTGCAGGTCGTGCAGCACCTGCGCTTTCCATCCCACGTATGTATTCAAAACGTTGCGCGTGAGTTTCAGCGACAGACCCATCGCGTCGCGATTGTTATCGTGCGCCACGTAGTGGCCCCAGTAGACGAGCCCCGGCCAGTTCTGCCCTGGATGTGCGAGGTGCCAGTTGTATATGTCAACCATGCGATCGCGTCCATCGACTTCGACGACCGGCGTGATCAAAGTGACCATGCCGTCGCGAATCGATTTGATGTACGGACTGTCATCGACCGCGAGCCGATAGGCGAGTTCCATCAACGCCGTCGGCGCGCCGGTTTCCGGCGAGTGAATCGTGCCGGTGATGTAGTAAATCGGAAACGACTGATCGACCAGACGATCGGCTTCGGCGTCGTTCATGCCGATCGTGCGCGGATCGGCGAGTTTCGCCAGGCGCGCGCGGTTGTCATCGAGCTTTGCGAGCAGAGACTCGGAAGCAATCGCTACTGCAATCATCTCGCGGCCTTCTTCGGTCGTGCCGATCGAGAAGACTTTCACCCGCGGACTCGCTTTTTCGAGCAGGCGCATGTAGCGATAGACCTCCTCGGCGTACGGCAGCTTGCCGGGCGCGCCGGCCACGTCGCCCAGCACGGCCTTTGGCGTCGGCACGTTTGGCGACGCCGGCAAGTAATCAGTCAGCGGCGAATTGAAAAAAGATTCGGTGGTGTACTCGCGAATCTTCTTCGTGTATTCATCGTCAACCGGCTGATTCGCGTCGCGGCTATACCCGTTTTGCGCGCGAGCGGAAAACGCGCCGGCGCTGATCAGAAGGCAGCTTGCGACGAGCAAGCGACTAAACCATTGGAGATTCATCTTTTGAGTCCTCGCAAGATCGGTGGTTTCACTTCTTAGATCGATTTGGGCAAATTGATCGTCGAGAAGGAAGGTTTTTATGCTAATCGCGGGAGCAAGTCAATGGCTGGATCAGTTTGCCTTTGGAAATCACAACAGAAGCTACCTGTCGCCGGATAAGTCCTCGCCACAACCTATTCTGAAAGCAGCCATGGCAACCCAAGACACTCTCTTTGGATCGCGCGCGTAGAACGACAACACGTAGGGACGACTCACCACTACCATATAGCTGACACTCGCCTTTTCCGGCTTCCACTCATAAACAATCCGCCCCTGAGCCTTTCTGATTTGCTTCAGACCCCTAATCAGGCTCTGATCGACTTTCGACTCTCGCGCCAATTGATCAATGGCTACTCGTTGAGGATCGTCGAATGCCCAAACGCGGTCGCCCGCTTCGGCTTTCCGCTGCAATTCAATCTCGTCAGCAGATCGCCAGTCCTCTTTTAGGATCTTGTACCCGCAGCCGGCGTTGTTGATTTTAGGTTGGTCTGCCGAAGATCCGTAATCCAAATCGGAGCGGTTGTTCGTATCGATGGCAAGGACCTGTTGGATCATCATCAGCATGCAACAGCCCATGTGGCCATAACCGCTCCAGAATTCACCTCCCGGATATTTAACTTTCTCGCCAGAAAAGAATCGCCCCACGATCGTCGCGCGAGCAATGAAGTCATACTTGCGTCGAATCATGCCATCGAGTTCTTTGAAGCGGTCATCATCAATCAACGGAATCGAAAGGCCCTCAACGGAAACGACTTGAGGTCTGGTGTGGCCGGGCACAACTTCACAGCAATACATCGTGTTAGACGCCTTTGTGCCACCATAGTCCAACCAAATGCTGTCCTTTAACTCACACGTTGGGTCGAAGAGCCCGAAGTCTTCAAAGCCATGCGAAATGAATCCGGTTACCTCAACAAGCTTATGATTGTATTTCGCGGGATCGCTCTTTAGTTGGCACAGGCTTATCTTCTCGAGACCTTCTTGAGGCCTCAGAATTTTCGCCGGCTCTTTCGCGTCTGGCCTCCCAGTTATCAACACAATTACTAACAAGCACAGACGTATGATGGTATCGGGACTCATATCAGCAAACAATTACGGTCTTTTAGATGCCCCCACGGAGTCACCGGTTCCATACTTTACTACAGCGTGTTGTAAACCCGCGCCTTCATTAACTAGAATCAGCTAACATTTTCTTTTGCACGATGTCAGATCCAGAGAACAAGACTATCTCCGCGAACCCGCAGCCGCCGGAAGAATCAGCGCCGCCGGTCGTAAGACCGATAAGAAAAGTCGCTGGTGGTCTGACGGCGGCGGTCATCGCAGCGAAGTATGCATTCACCGAGATGGGCGTCGGGCGTGGCACGCGGACGCTTTTGCAGTTGAACCAGAAAGACGGCGTTGATTGTCCCGGCTGCGCCTGGCCCGAGCCGGACGGCGAGCGTTCGCACTTTGAATTCTGCGAAGAAGGCGCCAAGCATGTCGCCGACGAGGCAACGACAAAGCGCGTCACGCCGGAATTCTTCAAACAATGGAGCGTCGCTGCTCTTTCACGTCAATCCGATCAGTGGCTCAACGCGCAGGGACGCATCGCGCATCCGATGGTCTTGGGTGAGGGCAGCGAACACTACGAACCGATCGCTTGGGACGAGGCCTTCGGCCTGGTCGCAAACGAATTGAATTCTTTAGGATCGCCGGATGAAGCCGTTTTTTACACCTCTGGCCGCACCAGCAACGAAGCCGCGTTTCTCTACCAGCTCTTCGTGCGGCAGTTTGGGACGAACAATCTGCCGGACTGCTCGAACATGTGCCACGAATCCAGCGGCACGGGAATGAAAGAAGCGATCGGTTTTGGCAAAGGCACCGTCACGCTCGAAGATTTCGATCTGGCGGATGCGATTTTTGTCATCGGACAGAATCCGGGGACGAACCATCCGCGGATGTTGACCTCGCTGCTGCACGCGAAACGGCGCGGCTGCAAAATCGTGCACATCAATCCGCTGCCCGAAACCGGACTGACGCGCTTCAAACATCCACAGGAAGTTTGGACCTGGCTCGGGAGCGGAACCAAGCTCGCTGATCTTTTTCTGCAAGTACGCGTCAACGGCGATGTGGCCTTGCTTAAAGGAATCATGAAAGAGATTCTCGACGCCGAAGATCGGCGCCCGGGCGAGGTTCTCGATCAGGACTTCATAAAAACATATACGAGCGGTTTTGATGAATTCGCGGCGGCACTGCGCCAGGCCCATTGGGGCGACGTCCTCGAACAGTCGGGTGTCACGAAAGTCAAAATTGAAGATGCCGGACGCATCTTCATTGAATCGGAGCGCGTGATCTTCTGTTGGGCGATGGGCCTGACGCAGCACAAGAATGCTGTCGCTAACATTCAGGAGATCGTCAACCTGATGCTTTTGCGCGGGCAGATCGGCAAGCCAGGCAGCGGGTTATGTCCGGTGCGCGGCCACAGCAACGTGCAGGGCGATCGCACGATGGGAATCTGGGAACAACCAAGCGAAGAGTTTTTGAATAAGCTTCGTGCAGAATTCAGTTTCGAGCCGCCGCGCGCGCACGGTTACGACACGGTGCACGCGATCCAGGCGATGCACGAGCGTAAGGCAAGAGTATTCTTTGCCCTGGGCGGCAACTTTCTTTCGGCCACACCCGACACCGAATACACAGCTGACGCGCTGCGTCTTTGCCGTCTGACCGCTCATGTTTCGACCAAGCTGAATCGCGCGCACCTGATCACCGGCCGCCAGGCGCTGATCCTGCCTTGTCTTGGCCGGACCGAAATTGATGCGCAGGCTGACGGTCCTCAATTCGTCACGACGGAAAATTCAATGGCGGTGGTCGAAACTTCGCAAGGACGTTTGAAACGCGCCTCGGAGCATTTGCTGAGCGAGCTGTCGATTGTTGCCGGAATGGCGAAGGCCGTCCTGTCAGATCGATCCGTTGTTGATTGGGATCGCCTGAGTGCGAACTACGACCGTATTCGCGATCACATCGAGCGCGTCGTGCCCGGATTTGAGAACTACAACCAGCGTGTGCGCCAACCGGGCGGATTCTATCTGCCGAATCCGATTCGCAGACGCGAATTCAAAACACCGGACGGGCGCGCGCATTTCACTATCAACGAGATGGCGCGGATTGACCTGAAGCCGGGGCAATTTCTGATGATGACGATGCGCAGCCACGATCAATTCAATACGACGATTTACGGACTGGACGATCGCTATCGCGGGATTCGTAACGGCCGGCGCGTCGTCTTTCTGAATCCGGAAGATATCAGCCGGAGCGGTTTGCAAGACGGCCAGACCGTCGATCTCACGAGTCACTTTGAAGGTGAAGAGCGCGTCGCGCGCCGTTTTGTCGTCGTGCCGTATAGTATTCCGCGGCGCTGCGCCGCGACTTATTTTCCCGAAACGAACGTGCTCGTGCCGGTGCGCAACTTTGCCGACAAGAGTCACACGCCGGCATCAAAGTCGGTGGTGATTAGTATCAAGCCGTCGGAGAATGAAGTTTGACTTGCGCGATTGGGGGTTGCGGCTTTGCCGCCGCACAATGCGGAAAGCCTCCGGCTTTCCGTTGAAGACGCTACACTTTCTTCCGAGGCTGCGCCTCGGGCAGAGGCATAGCCTCCATTTTCTAATTAAGAACTTGACGGTAAGGCAGAGCCTTACTGCACTGCACTGAGGCAAAGCCTCAAAAGAGGGGAATGAGTTTCTCTGAATCGATTAGTTCACGGCTGACTTCCAAGGGCCAACTCTACGATCAAATCGCTGCGCAGCTTTCCATTTTGCTTGCCGGCGAGCGCGATCTGGTTGCGAACGCCGCGAACTTCGCGGCGCTCGTGTTCCATTCGCTGCCTGATTTGAACTGGGCCGGGTTCTATTTCGTGAAGGACGGAGAATTGGTGCTCGGTCCATTTCAGGGCCAGCCCGCCTGTATGCGGATCGCGTTCGGCCGGGGGGTGTGCGGCGCCGCAGCCGCAAAGTGCGTTACAACAATCGTGCCGAACGTGCACGACTTTCCCGGCCACATCGCCTGCGACATGGAATCGAATTCTGAGATTGTGATTCCGCTGATGAAGAATGAACATTTCATCGGTGTGCTCGATCTCGACAGCCCATTGGTGGCGCGGTTCGACGAAGCGGACGCCGCTGGGCTGGAAACACTTGTGAAGATTCTGCTCGCGTCAACGGGAACCGATGTCAGTTAAAAAACCAATCATCGTCGCCGTCAGCGGCTTGTCATCGAACACCGGCAAAACAACGCTCGTTTGCGAATTGTTGAAGCGGCTGCCGGGATGGGAAGCGATCAAGCTGACGCGCGGCCATTATCGATCGTGCGGCAAGGACCCGAACGGCTGTTGCGTCAGCGATCTTCTGCGTGACGAGCCTTTGATACGTTCCGGCCGTGAAGAGAATTACGAAGCGGGCAAAGACACCGGCCGTTTCTGGGATGCCGGCGCGGCGAACGTGCATTGGGTAATTGTCGGAGAAGATCAGGTCGAGGACGGGATCAAACAGGCGTTGTCACGAGTGGCTGCGCCCGGCGTCGTGGTTGAAGGGAATAGTTTTCTGGACTATGTCAATGCTGATTTTTCGATCATGTGCGCGCGGGCGGGAGCGAACAAACTGAAAGCTTCGGCGCGGCAAACCCTCGAAAAAGCTGACGCACTTTATCTCTCGACCATTGACGATTGCGATGGCGCAACTGCGCGCGCGCGGTTTGCCGAATGGCGTGACAGTCTGGCGATCGATCTCGACTTTGCCGTGCCGGTTCTCACTCGCGAGGGCATTCCACAACTGATCGAGCGGGTTCGCGGGAAACATGAGTGTCTCTGCGCCACCTCTGCGTTCTCTGCGTCTCCGCGGTGAACGCCGCAAGCAGGAAAAGACTCACCGCAGAGACGCAGAGAACGCAGAGAAAGACGCAGAGAAGAAATGATTACTATTCGCAAATCAGCAGAACGCGGCCACTTTAATCTCGGGTGGCTGGATACTTATCACACCTTCTCGTTCGATCAGTATTACGATCCGGCGCACGTGCACTGGCGCAGTCTCCGCGTCATCAACGAAGATCGCGTCGCGCCGGGTCAGGGATTTCCCACGCACGCGCATCGCGACATGGAAATCATTACGTACATTCTGTCGGGCGCGCTGGAGCATCGCGACAGCATGGGCAGCGGCTCAGTAATTCGGCCCGGCGATGTGCAGCGCATGTCGGCCGGCAGGGGCGTGTCGCACAGCGAGTTCAACCCTTCGGACTCTGAGTCCGTTCATCTGCTGCAAATCTGGATTCTGCCGCAAAGCCCCGGCCTGACCCCGAGCTATGAGGAGAAGTCTTTTTCCGAAGATGAAAGGCGCGGGCGTTTGCGTCTGGTTGCTTCGAAAGACGGTCGTGAAGGCTCAGTAACCATTCAGCAGGACGCGCGCCTGTACGCAGCGATCCTTGATGCGGGCGCGTCGGTTGAGCACACGCTCGGCGCGAATCGTTACGCGTGGCTGCAAGTCGCGCGCGGGGCGGTAAGGCTAAACGAATTCGATTTACAGCCGGGTGATGGCGCGGCGGTTAGCAACGAAACCGCGCTCAAGACCGTGGCTCAAGAGTCAGCGGAGATTTTGCTCTTCGACCTGGCGTAGATCAGCCTCGCACTATTCATCAGCGCGATTCACAGCAGCCACCGGCGTCTGAACGTCGCGCAATTCACTCCCGATCTTCTCGATCCGCTTGGCCAGCTCTTCAATGATTTGCACGCGCCCGCGCGTCTTGTCGCTCAGCTCCTCGCGCAGCAACAGTTGCGCCTGGCCCAGCAAACCGGCCAGCGGATTGTTGATTTCATGTCTGACCCGCGCGACCAGTGTCGCCGCGTCAATCAGCTTCGTTTCATATTCGGCGACCATCGCGCGCAGACGCGCCAGCTCGCTCGTTTCGGCAGACGAATGTTCTTCGCTCATTTGCTCCTGAAGGTCCGGATTGACTGAAGACCAATAACAGGGAGGGTTGCCGGCGCCGTCCACTGCTGGAGCCGTCAGCGCGCGTATTCTGCTTTGATTAGAGTCAGGAAGCAAGACAATTTTGAAATCGCCGCACGCCTTCCGTTTGCTTTGTGACAAGAGGGAGTCGCCGATGGTGGCCCGCGAAACGACCCGGTTGACATTCGCGGGGCGACTTACGTAAATTCGAGTTCGCTGCTGGGAGGTCGTCCAATGGTAGGACACCAGACTCTGAATCTGGCTATCGGGGTTCGAGTCCCTGCCTCCCAGCCATTCATTCCCTCGTCCCATTTAACTACTACTACTCCAGATAGCGAGATAGCGAGTGAACGCCGGGGCAGGTAAGTCGCATCGAAGTGAGGGCGCATAAAAGCCGGCGTTAAGTGCTTCGGGGCTGGCTGCGACGGTGCAACATGAAACTCATCGGTACACGAATATTGATCGTCGGAATGGTTTGGGTCGCTCTTGGCTCGCTGCCGCTGGTTCGATCGAAAGCGCTTTCGGTAAGCCAGAACGCGGACGGCATTCGGTCGAGGATAATTGCTTTTGTGGACGGCCCGGTAAGCCTCGGTAGCGGTTCCGTGCGCGTAACGCTCAAGCCGGTTGCAGAAGCAGAAACCGAACAAAAACCTCCCGCCCTAATTCATCAAGCCCGCACGCGGGGCCGGCATATCTACCTGGTCGTTCGAGATCTGCGGGTAGTAGGACAGCCGGGCGTTTTGTTTCGCTTGTATCTTGATCTGCCGTCTGAGGCTAAACCGATCCGGATCGATCCACATTTCGTCGGTGCGCTCAACTTTTATAACGCCGCTGAGCCTGGCAGATTCGACGCGAACGAGAAGAACCCGATGTTCGTGAGCTATAACATCACCCGAGTGCTAAGGAACCTTC
>DATGVD010000252.1:0-2449 GCA_035300785.1 Pyrinomonadaceae bacterium
GTTCAAAGTTCGTAATCCAATCGCGCGGCTCGACGCGAACAATCGCGCGCCTTTCGATTCCTACGATGTCGCCCGGACCGAAGAGCGCCACTGATCGATTGACTGCTGAGGTTTGCGTTCCGCCACCGAGTCTTTCACCGCGCAGCTCGAGTTGCACGTTCACTTGTGCTCGTACCTTCACCGACCCATCAAAGTCAGCGGACTGAATTTGATTTGCGAGTCCTTGCCGTAGCCAGGGCAGGAATGAATAGGTGCCCAGTGGTTTCGTCATGCAGCCCTCTCGAAACTCGGAATCACATGAATCTCATCCGTGAGCGAAGCATCGCCGGCGACTTGGCGGTTCAGATAATCGCGCGCACTGGCTTCGCTATGGAACGAAACGGAATCGTCAGCAAAGGCTTTATTGGTTGACTGGAAGGCGACCGTGTAGGTCTCCGCTTTTACTTCAATCTTCTCCGCAAACGGTTGTAAGCGCAGTTTGCTTGCCTGCGACAGTGGCGAACGCGAGACGGCGTTCCCGGCTAGAAAGAAGGTAAACAGCGAGCCGAAGAAGTTGCGGAAGCGCCGCTGAAAACGTTTGAAATTGTTGTCAATAATAATCTCTTCATAACGGACGATGCGCTTGACCATTACGCTGGAGCGGGTGTCCGCGCCGGCCGCCGAAAGATTCAAACCCGCTTTTTCAGGCGCGAATCCGGGACGTGACAACTTGTCTGAATCGGAAAAGTTTTGATACTGCGCAGGAGCAAACTGCTCGAAGGCATCATCCTTCTTTGCCAGTCCGCCTCCGATGACCGCGACCGAAAGACGATTTACGTCGTTCGGCTTTTGCGTGCCGACTTTTTCGAGCTTCAATTCAAGCGGCAACGCCCGCTGTGAAATGTGCAGTACACCCAGCGGATGCAGGATCAACGCGGCCTCCTCGGTCGGCATCTTGCGCAGCGAGACCAGCAGATTATTGGCTGCCGGTAAGAGAGCGCGCCAGTTATCCGGCTTGTTAACCTCGCCTTCCAATATCGGCATCACCGGGATGGCGGGCAATTCAGTGTTGCGGCTTTCGCCCCACGTCGTTTCAAAGTCAACGCCGACATCGAAGAACAGAAACGAAATGGAACCGTGACCCTTGACGTGATAAGGCGCCGGACCATCAAGCGAGCCGCGCACGCTGACGGAAAACAACCCGATGCCAAAGACATTGACTGAGAAGGAGGCGGAGATTTCGATGATAAAGAAGAAAGGTGAAAACTGAAAAAGCGCATCGAACTGGATGTTTCCCTGAACGTTGATCTCATCCAGGCCGAAGAAGACATCGACGCGCGCGCCAAATTGCACCGTGTTCGACGTGACCGCAAAGTAGCCCTCGATCCGCAGACGCGACACCGGAGTATTCAGCAGACTGACGGCAATCCGGCGCGGGCTGGGAAATGGCAGCGGCGGAGGGCTGAAGCGCGGATGAAATCCGCCCACGCTGACAACGAAGTTCGCGTCGTCGCCGAACGCGACGAGCAAGCCCATCTCACCTTCGATGGTCAGGAAGACGATGCGCGATTCAAACAACGCCGCGAAAAAGTAAAGACGCTTGCGGTCAAACTCGATGGCGCCCGCAAAGTTGACCTGCAAAATTATTAGGGCGATCTCGTCGGCCGGAATCGCGATCTTCAGGATTCCAAGGATAGCGATGTTCCCGGGGATCTCAATAATTATTCCCAGCGAAATCGACACCAGCGTCGGTGTTCCCCAGCCTAATTTCGCCATCGGGCCGATCAGGAATTTTCCTTCGAAGGGCGGAAAGATAATGCGCAGATCGCTGATAATTCGGGGCGCGTTGGCAACCACGTCGTGCGGAAACATGATTCCTTCGACCGCGCCGGTGCGAATGCCTTCCATCAGTGGCTGTAGCTTCATCGTGCGGTTGAGGCCGAGCAAACCACCGACGCCCAGCAGCGTGAAACCAAAGCCAAGTTGAATGCCAGTCCCAAATTCCGCGGTGATGATTATGAGCAGCGAGAAGCCCTTCGAGCCATCGGGCATCCGGGTGGTGATCAGACCAATAGCTTTCAACGAAACGATCTCGCTAAAGGTGAGTTCGAGCGCGCCTGCATATTCACCGCGATCGGTATCGATGAAGAGAAAGCCGCCGCCCTTGACCACCCCGGCATCGATCGCCAAACCCACGCCGGTCGGCGGTTTGAATGCAAGTGCGAAGTCGACGGGCCCCAGTTTTCCTTTTCGATCCTCGGGCAGGGTTAAGTCGGCCCGGATCCCAATCTGTTGAACCACTGCCTGAAGCGGACCGAGCGTAGCCTTAATATCCGTGGACAGGCCAATCGGAAACTTACGATCCTGAATGCCAATCGTCAGGGTGAGAGCAGTGAGTTCAACTGGACCCAGCGTGATGTGAGCCGGCAGTTGTATGTCGAGGGTGCCGCTGCCGGTGAAAAAGACACCG
>DATGVD010000253.1:0-6918 GCA_035300785.1 Pyrinomonadaceae bacterium
CAGATCTACCATTTATCCGGAGGATACCAACTTGAAAAAACTCAATCTGATTCTTGCGTTGATGTTGGGTGCGGCGTTAGCTCTGGCCTGTAGTGGCGGCGGTGACAAGTCAACTAACACCACGGACAAGAAAGAGCAGCCAGCCAACACTGAGACGGACAAGACCGATAAGGCTAAGTCGTCGGACTCGGCCGGGAATGCCAACGTCTTCACCCATAAAGAGGGCGGCATTCGGTTTGAAGTGCCGAACGGCTGGAAGGCGACGCCGGATGGCGACAATATGACCGTCTCTTCGGCGGATGGCGGGCTGCAAGTCGTCTTCTGGGTCCCTGATGAGGATTCGTTCGACGCTGCAGTAAAAGAGCTCGACAAGGAAATCAGCAAGACGATCAAGCACGTCAAGACGGTCGGCAAGCCGACGCAGGACACGCACAACGGCATGTCGCACTATGGCGAGAGCGGCACCGGCGACGTGAACGGAAACACGATCGCCTGGAGCGTCGACGTGCTTTCGGCCAAGAAACCCGTGATCATCCTGTCGTTCGCGGCGCCAAATCTCTACGAAAAGAACTCCGCCGACTACGAGAAGCTCATCAACAGCATCAAGAAAATCAGCTAGGAACGGCGGATTTCGCGCAATTTGGGCCGGCCTGATTAAGAGCGGCCCCGATTTTTTCCTTGACAGGCCAAAACAGCATCGTTTAGGATTCGCCGTCGTTTCAATCAGTGCCGGGGTTGGCTTTTCCACCTGCCTAAGCATTTCGATTTGCAAGCGCCACAAGAGAAATGAGTTTTTGGTCTTTCCCCGTAAGTTTCGTTCGCTGATCGTGCAACGTGTGCGATCCAGCGGGCGCTTTTTCGTTGTGTGTTTCCGTATAGCGCCCCATTCTGAAAGCGCGTCCGGCTCACAGCATTAACCTGTTGGCTAAGTGGCACACACTTTACTCTGTGACCACTGGTCCCGTTCTACCGAATCGTTAGGAGGATTCGTTTGTATGTCTAGAATAACCGGTAAGGTCAAGTGGTTTAACAACTCGAAGGGTTATGGCTTCATTGAACAGCCAGGCTCCTCGGATATCTTTGTTCACTACAGCGCCATTCAAGGCGACGGCTTCAAAACTCTCGAAGAGGGTCAGGAAGTCGAGTTTGAAGTGACGCAGGGCCCGAAAGGACCACAGGCCGAAAAAGTGACAAAGGCTTAGGTCTCCCCGGCTTGCTCTAAAGCAAAGCCACTTGCCGCTTCCGGTCGTGAGCCCGGAAGACGCGAACACAAAAAAGCGATCTCGGAAACGAGATCGCTTTTTTCTTCTTATCAGAACCGCTTGCGGGTGGGTAGCTAGTGAGTCCTACTTGTCAGCCTTGGCTTTAAAACTTACGTGCCCGCGATCGACTTCAACGGAAAAGACAACCCGATCAGAGCCGATCTTCTCTTTCATGCTCTCAGTTCTTTCCATAATCAAGCGGTGAAATTTCGCAAAAGAAAGATCGCGGATAGGTTCTCCGCAGCTGCGTTTTGCTTCGATCAGCGCGTCGTATACTCCTTTGACTGTCTGCACATCATGACGAACGTCGGTACAGGAAAACTCTGAACGCGCGAATGGCGTTGCCGTTTCCCTGACCGACATGCGGGCAACCGTCGCGGCATCGCGCCCTTCTTCGCGCCCCTGCATCGTGCGCCGCCACATCTCGCGAAACGAAGCGTATCTCGTCGCCAGAGAGTTATAGTGATAACGCTGCGAGAAATTGAGCGAGCGATCGTCACCCAGGCGTTTAAGGTGCGATTCAACTCGCATCTTAGTATCGTATGGCGCGCGCTTGCTGCCTCCGTTGAAGTAAACGTCGAACTCAATCTTCAACCGCCGGATCTCTTCTTCGAGGCGCGTCAGACGGTCCTCAATCGTCGGTGCATCGTCATAGATGCCGGTCTTGTTCTTTTCCCGGCGGTCGTGGGCGATCCGGGCTAGCTTGTTATCATGAACTGGCAAGTGCGAACCTCGTGTGGGTTTGGCGCAACGCTGGGGGCGGCGCCGACTGATCAAAGTGTAGGGGTTGCCTCAACTCGCTGTCAACACCGTTTTACACGCCCCTGATTGCGTCAAAGCAGGAAAAAGGGCATATTCTTGGGCGTTCCGCTAACACGGCAGTTGCTATTCCCGAAAACCGTTATGGCTACTTCGAACAACTTGCTCCGGTTGCTGCCGTCAATCGACGCGCTCTTGAGGACGGCCACCGCCGGATCGCTGCAAAGCACGGTTGGCCTCGAACATCTGAGCGACCTCGCCCGCAAAGTAACAGACGAATTACGACAGGAGATGTTGACGGCCCCGGGTTCGCCAGGGAATGGCACGCGAGATCAGGAATCGTCGCGCGCAGCCCTCCTCGAAGAGGCTGAGCGACGACTGGTGAAGGCTCACGAGGCCGAGACCAATTCCGGTCTGAGGCGAGTCATCAACGCCACTGGCGTAATTCTGCACACGAACCTGGGGCGCGCGCCGCTGTCCGATGCAGCGCGCCGCGCCATCGCCAAAGAAGCCGCCGGCTATTGTTCGCTTGAATACGATCTGGCATCCGGAGCGCGCGGGCGACGCGGCGCGCGGGTTGAAGATCTACTTGCGCAAATGACCGGAGCCGAAAGTGCCCTGGTCGTAAACAACTGCGCGGCCGCGGCGCTATTGGTTCTCACGACGTTTGCCCGCGATGGCGAGACAGTCGTTTCGCGCGGCGAGTTGGTAGAAATCGGGGGCGACTTCCGCGTGCCTGACGTAATGGCGCAGTCCGCAACGCGCATGATTGAAGTTGGCACCACAAACCGTACGAACCTTTCCGATTATCGTCAGGCGATTTCCGAAAAGACGCGCCTGATCATGCGCGTGCATACTTCGAACTACCGCGTAGTGGGTTTCACAAAAACACCGCGGCTGCGCGAACTCGCCGACCTCGCGCATGAAGCCGGTCTGCTGATTTATGAAGATGCCGGCTCTGGCGCTCTGGTCGATCTCAGCGACTATGGAATTACCGGGGAGCCGGTAATTCGCGAATCGATCCGCGAAGGGGTTGATGTCGTTTCCTTCAGTGGCGATAAGCTACTCGGTGGGCCACAGGCGGGTTTGCTTGTCGGCCGCGCCGCAGTCATTGAACAAATGCGAAGTCATCCTCTTTATCGCGCGCTACGAGCTGACAAGCTCCGCATCGCGGCCCTCGAAGCAACGCTGGACGCGTACGCCCGCGGTGTTTCCGCCGACGACATTCCGGCGCAACGTTTCATCGCCATGTCCTCCGCAGAAGTCAAAACGCGCGCTGAACAGTTTGTCGAGCGTCTGCGCCGCCGGATCGCTTCGGGAATTCAGCTCGATGTAATCGAAGGTGAATCTGCGGTTGGTGGCGGAGCAGCGCCGACTGCCCACTTGCGAACCGTGTTGATTTCACTGACGCACGGGAACCTGACCGCGAATCAGCTCGAAACCGCCCTACGCCGCTCGACCCCTCCGGTGATTGCCAGGATTGACGAGGATCGTGTTCTCGTAGACCTACGCACTGTGACGGAAGGCGAGGAACTCGAGCTTGAGCACGCCCTTCTTGCGCTGGCCAGAAAAGCCTAACCACGAAAGCCCCATTTTTCCTCACTTTTCTTGCGTACAACGGCGACAATCAGTGTATAATGTCTCGACCGCGCGGGCCGGCGCTCCTCAATGTCGAGCCCGCTTCCTTAAGTAAGCAAACCACCTCGCGTAAAACCGAATACTTGAAGACTTTTACCTGGAAATCCCTTGTCATCTCTGTCGCCCTGGCCCTCGCGGCCGGGCTGGCGACCTGTGCGTTGTGGCGCATGGGACTGATTGATTCTCTGCAAGCGGCGTTCGTGGTTCCGGTAGCCCGCGGCGAAGCTCCATTGCAATCACCGCAGGCATGGCTGGGCTTGCTCTTGATCGTTGCGGTCAGCGCGAGCGCGGGCTTCTTTGTCAGCCGCGCCGGCGCGCGCCGCTCTTTTGTTGTGCTCGGTCTCGGATTTCTGGCGATGTGCGTCGCGAGCTTGCTGACTTCGAAATACTTCAAAGTCGACATCCTGTTCGCGCCGATGGCCCTCGGCGCACTTGGCGCAACCTTCGTGGTTCAGCTCTATAGGCTCTGGCTGATTGACTCAGTGCTTACCCATCATCTCGCGGAAACCGCCGCGAGAACGGACATTCTGGAAACAAGTGAGGCGCAGGTCCGGCTGATGAGCGGTCTCAAACTGCTGCAAACAATTCTACCGCTGGAAGAATCGGTCGTCTGCCAACAAAATGAAAACGGAGAATTGGTGCCCTGCGCGCGCCTGCGTGCGAGCCCCAGCGGTTCGCCGGATACAAATCGCAATGCGCTCTGGCGAAAGCTGATTCAAGTCTGCGATCGCGCGGTTGAAACCGGTGAGATTGCCCGGGTTCGAGCCGGCGAGATCGACGAACTGGAAAGCGTCGCCATACCGCTCCGGCATGAACAACGCACGGTCGGCGCATTGTTGTTGCGACTGCGCGAAGACTTCGACCAAAGCGATCGAGGCTTGCTCTCAGCAGTTGGCGGACAACTGGCGCGCAACCTGCAGCGTGAAGACGCACGCAAGAAAAAGTTAGACGGCAACCTGCCGGCCTTCATCTCAGCGCGCTCATCGGGTCATCGGCTCCAGGCGTTCGATGTCATCAGCGGAATCTTGACTGAACACCGCTTCGGCGCGCAGGTGCTGGCCGAAGCTTCGGATGGTTACGCCATCGCGTATCTCGACGGCACGCTCGCCTACGTCAATCCGGCGATGATCTGGGCCGCGCGCATGAATGAGTTCGAAGCGCAAAAGGCGGATCTATTCGGCTTGCTGGATCGGTTTCGCACAGGTGTCTTTGACGAGCCTTCGATCGCCGTGCGCCGCGTGCTGCAATCCGGAGAAGCGTACGAGCGTGAACTCAAGTTTGCCGACCGCGATCAGTTCCTCGAGTTGAGAATCGCGCTCGCCAGGGAGCGCAATGGGAACGGTGCAAATGGAAATGGCGCGTCCAGCGATCCGCTCTGTTTTGCTATCCGGGTACGTGACGTAACCCGCATGAAACAGTTCGAGCAACTCAAGAGCGACATGATCTCGCTCATGTCGCACGAGCTGCGCACCCCGCTTACGAGCATTAACGGCTTTGCTGAGCTGCTGGTCCTTGACGAGAAGATTCCCGAAGAATCGCGCGAGTTCCTGCAAATAATCTCGAACGAATCGCAGCGCATGTCGCGAATGATCGATACGTTTCTGTCAGTCACGCAGCTTGAACGCGCGGACAAGAAAGAAGTAACGAAAATAGCTTTAAGACTCGATGAACTTCTGCGCGAGACGATCGTGACCATGCAAACGGTCGCCAAGAAAAAACGGATTCGCCTGGTTGAGCAGGCCAACGGACAAATCCCCCCCGTCGCTGCGGATAAGAGTTTGATTACTCAGGCGCTCAGCAGGCTGTTGGACAATGCGATCAAGTACAGCCCCGAACGCACTGCGGTTACCGTCTCGGTCGTGCTGGAAGCTGACGCCGTGCGGGTGATTGTCGAAGACCGCGGTTATGGCGTGCCGGCTGAGTCAATCGACCGAGTCTGGGAAAAGTTTTATCGCGTCGCCCGCGACGGCCAGGAGAAAGACGAAGAGTCTACCGGTCTCGGACTAGCGTTCGTGAAAGAAGTCGTCGAGCAACACGGCGGCACCGTGGCGGTTGAATCGGAAGTTGGCCGCGGATCGAAGTTCAGTTTTGCGTTGCCGAGATTGTAGGGGCCCGCTTTCGCGACTTGCTCAAAACACGTTTAGGTGCTGCTAGTAGTCCTTCGCTGAACACACGAGCGCAACTTCAACAACCTCGATATCCATTACCTAAGCTTCTTGGCCGGCTGATTAACCCCATTCTGGTGCAGCACGAGCTGGATCACTTGCCCTTTGTCGTCCCTAACGAAAGTAACCTGGGCATCGACCGCCTTGAGGAAAAAGTCGATCTCCGTTTCGGCGAACATCTCCAGCTTGCCCTGGCCGGTTGCCTGGAGGAAGAACTGATCGCCTTCGCGGCTCACCATGATCACAAAATTCGGCGCGAGTTGATATTCGCCGAGGTAAGCATCGAAAACTTTCGGATCCAGCTTGATCGCTTTGTGCTCTTTCGGTGCGGCGACGCTGGCCAATGGGTACTGGCTTACGAGCAAGTGGCGGCCGATGTCGTCAATGTCATTGGTCGAGTTTGAAAGCACGACGACGCCTTTGCGTGCTTTCGGATCAAAACCGATGAAGGAATGATAACCGCCCGTGCCGCCGTTGTGCCACACAATGGCGGTGTCGAATTTCTTGAGGATATGCCAGTTCAAACCTATCTCGAGATCCGGAACGCCCGTTTCGTGTCGCGATTGATGAGCCATCTGCATTGCAGCCAGCAGCAGTGATTTATTCAAGCCGAGATTGGCAGCGACGAACCTTAGCATGTCGTTTACCGTCGAGCGAATTGCGCCCGCGCCGGCGAGGGTCGGCAAATCCCAATTCGGGACCGGTATTAGCGCCGGATTGTGGCCAGCGGCCAGGTGCGCCTGCATCTCGGGCGTGAGCTTGACGCGCGTGCTATCCATTTTCAGCGGCTGACAGATGCGCGTACGGACGAGCGCTTCATAATCCGTGCCGGCGCGTAGCGCAAGAATGTGACCCAGCAAGCCAACGCCGAGGTTCGAGTACTCATACTTTGATCCGATGTCCCTGGTCAGCGTGTAGCTCGACAAAAATGCATACATCTGCTCGACCGTGTAATCGGCGTAAGGATTCAGAGCATTCTTTGGAGCGAAATTGTCAGGCAGACGAGGCAGGCCGGAAGTCTGGGTGGCTAGATCCAGCAGCGTAATCTCTTTGCCGGAACGTGTCGGCGTCTTAACCGTCTTGGGCAGGTATTT
>DATGVD010000254.1:0-7332 GCA_035300785.1 Pyrinomonadaceae bacterium
CGCATAACCCTTGCCGCGGTTTCGCTCATAGCGAATCACCTGCGCTGAGACGGCGCCGCATTCAGTGATGGCTCTTTCGGCGATCACGGTCGTTTCGTCCCGGGAACCGTCATCAACCACAATTAGCTCAGCGCCCTCTTCGGTCTCGTTCAAGTAATCGAGGATCGCGCGCAGCGTCGTTCCCAGCCGCGCGGCCTCGTTGTAAGCGGGAACGATGATGGACAGACGCGGGGGCATGGTTGGCAGGACTCATTCTCAATGAATCGCGGTCGACGGACAAGCGCGGCGCTGATTTCCAAGCGGAAAGTAATCTTGAAAGTCTGTCAGGCGCGGTGTATCGTCTGAACCTCCTTTCATTAGGAGTCAGGCCCGCTTGTGGGAGGGCGGGCCTCTGGCGGCGGGGTTGTGGGAGGCCTCGCCGTCTTTTTGTAGCAGAACCGGGAGCGGATCGGGTCCCCGCGCGGGTGATGGATGCGACCGGATCAAGCTACCCAACATTAGCTGGACGACGCGAGATTAGCTGGACGACGCGAGTTCTTTTCGCGTTGCGTGCTTGACCCGGTCGCTACCGCTCCCGGTTCTGACACCAGCCGTCGGCTGTGCTATATTTTGATAGTTATATGACTCGCAACTTCAACATCGTCGCAGCGTTCGTCATCGTCACGGCCAGCCTGGCCGGGGGCCTGAGCGCGCGCTCGGCGCATCGTCGCGTGGAGCACGTCAACGCCAGCAGCGCCAAGCAAGCTTCAGCGGCGGAAAAATACGAAGCCGACAAAGTTGAAAACGATTATCGTGAGGCGATCACGACGGTCGAAGACAAGTACGCCGGCGAGATCGATTACGAAAAAGCCACCCAGGCTGCGATTCAGGGAATGCTTTTCACGCTCGATCCGCACTCGGTCTATTTTTCGGCAGCTGACTTCAAAAAGCTAAAGGAAGATCAATCCTCCAGTTTTTACGGCATCGGCGTGCAAATTTTGCGACACGATGACGGCGTGTACATTCAATCCGTGGTCGAGGGAACGCCGGCAGCGCGGGCGGGATTGCGCTATGGCGATCGGATCGTCGAAGTGGACGGTAAAGACGCGCGCGAATGGTCGAGCGAAGAAGTTTCGAAGAACGTCCGCGGCGAACGCGGTAAAGAAGTGCAGCTGAAAGTTGAGCGAGCCGGAAAAGAAGTGGCGGCTAACTTTAAGATCGTCCGCGACGCCGTACCGCTGCCTTCGATCCGCAACGCCTTCATGGTTGGCTCCGGCACGGGCTATATCGGATTGATCGGCGGCTTTCAGCACACCAGCGACGACGAACTCCGCGAAGCTATTGCCAGCCTCAAGAAGGATGGCATGCGCCAACTCGTTCTCGATCTGCGCAACAACCCGGGAGGATTGCTGGACCAGGCGATCGACGTCGCCAGCGAATTTCTGCCGCGCGACAAGGTTATTGTCTCAGTTAAAGGTAGAAGCGAATATCGCGAGCCCGTCGTTTACAAATCTACCGGCAGCGAGCCGGAAGATCTTCCGCTGGTGGTCTTGATAAATCGCAACACCGCTTCGGCGTCAGAGATCGTGGCGGGCGCGATTCAGGATCATGGGCGCGGCTTGATTGTGGGCGAAACCAGTTTTGGCAAGGGCCTGGTCCAACACATCTTTCAAATAGCACCGTACAATGTCGGCCTGACGCTGACTACCGCGCGCTACTACACGCCGTACGGCCGTTCGCTGCAGCGCGACTATTCGAGCGGCTCGCTCTACGACTATTACGTCCGTCACGACCAGAACGAGAATCAACAGCCGACACAGCCCGGCCAACCGTCGCCCAACGAATCGGCGCCGCCGCGCGGCACGAACGCGCCGGCATTTCGCACGGCCGCCGGCCGGATTTTTTATGGCGGCGGCGGCATTACGCCCGACATCGAGGCACGTGCCCTGAGCGCCTCGCCCACCCGCGCGCGGATTGTCGAAGCAGCATTTTATTTCACGCGCGAACTCGCCGCCGGCTCGATTCCGGGACTCGACGCGTATCGCGTCGACAAAGTCGAATACAACCGCGCCCCGAAGAACACCGATTACCAGATCACGGATCGCGTTCTCGAAGCTTTCCGCAATTACCTGCGCAAGGATCAAACCCGCCATTTGCAGGTCGCTTCGGTTGATGCCGATCTCGATTTCGTTAAGTTGCGGCTGCGCGAAGAGATCATCACCGCGGCATTCGGCGCTGACGCCGGCCAAAGAGTTTTGCTTGAAAGCGATCCGCAGGCGCTGCGCGCAATTGGCGTGCTCCCGGACGCCAGGCGTCTGGCCGAAAGTGTGCGCAATGGAACCCCGATCAGTATGAATCTCAAGCCTCAACGCCGCGCGTTTTTCCTTGACGACCTGCTCGAAGGCGACGAGCAGGACGAAGTACTCGTCTGAATCCCATAAGACCTCGACAGTGTCATGATCCTCTAGTTTTGAGAGATCGGCTTGCTATGGAAGACGATCCACGAAATCACATCACGAAGCGCCTTTGTTCATGCGTTTTCGTGTGGTTTCGTAGATCGTTCTTGTATGATCCGCAGCAACACACGAAACGAAACTCGGGCACTCATTACAATCCATTTGACTTTTCCGGCACGTCAGCATAGAAGTGCCGTCGGTCGATCATTTCATCACTGAGGGAACTCCGCATGAATCGTAGAAGTTTTGTCGGCCACAGCATCGCCGGCAGCATCGGCCTGGCGACCGTTAACGTTACCGCCGCGGCCAAAGAAACGTCACCTGCTAAGGCTTCGACGAGCGCGCCCCCGGCGTTCGAGCTTGACGAGCTGACCATCGCCGATTTGCATGCGGGAATGGCTTCGGGGAAATACACCGCGGTCTCGCTGGCGAGAGCATATCTTGATCGCATTGACGCGATCGACAAACACGGTCCGGCTATTAGTTCCGTCATTGAGTTGAATCCCGACGCGCTGTCAATCGCGGCTGAAGTTGATAAAGAGCGCAAGGCTAGAGGGTCGGGAGGGCGTCCCTTGCATGGAATTCCAGTTCTGATCAAAGACAACATAGACACGCACGATCGCATGACGACAACCGCCGGCTCTCTGGCGCTGGGCGGATCGAGTCCGCTTCAGGATTCGTCCGTCGCGAAGAAGCTGCGCGAGGCGGGCGCCGTAATCCTCGGCAAAACTAATCTGAGCGAGTGGGCCAACTTTCGTTCCAGCCATTCGACCAGCGGCTGGAGCGGGCGTGGCGGGCAAACGAAAAATCCTTACGTGCTTGATCGCAATCCATGCGGCTCGAGCTCCGGCACCGGTGCTGCGGTGGCGGCGAATCTCGCGGCCATCGGCGTCGGCACCGAAACCGATGGCTCGGTAGTTTGTCCTTCGAATGCGAACTCGCTCGTGGGTATCAAACCAACGGTGGGATTGATCAGCCGCGCCGGCATCGTTCCCATCTCGCACAGCCAGGACACGGCCGGGCCGATGTGCCGCACCGTCACCGACGCAGCAATTCTGCTCGGCGCGCTCGCGGGCATAGACTCGCGCGACGACGCGACCAGGGCGAGCGCCAGCAAATCTTTTGCTGATTACACGAAGTTTCTCGACGCCAATAGCTTGAAAGGCGCGCGCATCGGCATTCATCGAAAGGGCTTTGGTTTCAATGATGCGGTGGACAAGTTGATGAATGATTGCATCGATATCATCAAGAAGCGCGGCGCGATCATCGTTGATCCGGCGGACATTCCCACAGCCGGCAAGTTCGACGATTCGGAACTCGAAGTGCTGCTGTACGAATTCAAGGCCGACTTGAATTCGTATCTCGCCGCGTTGGGTCCGGGCGCCCCGGTGAAATCTCTGAAAGAAATCATCGACTTCAACGAGCAGTATCGCGATCGCGAGATGCCTTACTTTGGCCAGGATCTTTTTGTCAAGGCGCAGGCGAAAGGGCCGCTGACTGACAAAGCCTATCGCGATGCCCTGACGAAGAACCATCGCCTGTCGCGCAAAGAAGGCATTGATTTTGTGATGGACAAGAACAAGCTCGATGCGCTGATCGCGCCCACAGGCGGCCCGGGCTGGACTACTGACTGGATCAATGGCGATCACTTCACCGGCGGCTACTCGACCACGTCGGCGGTCGCCGGCTATCCTCACATTACTGTGCCCGCGGGTTACGTTTTTGGCATGCCGGTGGGGATTTCATTCTTCGGTCGCGCGTGGAGCGAACCAACTTTGATCAAGTTTGCTTACGCGTTCGAGCAAGCGACGAAAGCGCGCCGCGCGCCACAGTTCTTGCCGACGGCGAAGTTGGGTTGAATTTGGAGTGCGGTAGCAAGCGGAGCGCGACACCGCTTTGGATTACCGATCGTTTGGCCCTCACAACCAAAGCGCCGTCGCCGCTTCGCTCTGCCGGCGCACTCCAAAAAAATCACGGCGACCATCGTGTTACGACCGACTCATCTTCCAAACTCTCCAGCAACTCCGCCGCCGTGATCTTCAAGGTGGGAAGGAGCAGGTGCGGAGCAATCTCCGCCAGTGGCTCGAGTACAAACCTCCGCTCGTGCATGCGCGGGTGCGGAAGCTTCAGGAACTCCGTATCACTCTTGAGGTCGCCGTAAAGCAGCAAGTCGAGATCGATCGTGCGCGGGCCATCCTTTACATCTCGAATCCGTCCCAGCGCGTACTCGATTCGCAGCAGCCGCGCCATGACCTGCTCCGGCGCCGGCAGAGGATTTCCCAGCTCAATCACCATGTTCAGAAAAGGCGGCTGCTCCACTGCGCTGACCGGCTGAGTCTCATAGATCGACGACACTCTGGTCACAACCAGCGCGGCTTCCATCATTCCGCGCGCGGCCAGCAAAAGATTCCCCGCCCGGTCGCCGAGGTTGGAACCGAGGGCAACGTAAGCCTTGCTTGCGTGATTGCGATTCAAGAACATAACCGAAGGTGGGGGCTATGCTACACTGATTGCGACGAATCAGTTAAGCTTTGATTTCAAAATCACCCCAGTGATGCCGCGGCTATTGGCATCCGGGCGGGTCGCCGGCCCCGCCATTACACAAATGGCTCGCAAAAGATTCCGCAGCAATCAACGGCACGAGCCGGTCACCGAACGCTCTTTCCAGGAGTACCTCTATTCAAGCGGCGCGCCGCAGACTTCGCGCACTGAGTTGATGCGCCTGGTGCGCGGCGGCGAAGATACCTTCCTCGAACTTAAAGTAAAGCTTTCGAATTCCGAGCGGATCGCACAGGAAATCGTCGCGCTGGCCAACACCGGCGGCGGCGTGATCGTTTTTGGCGTCAACGATCAGTTGCGCGTCGAAGGCATCGAAGAGGGCGAAGCCGTCCAGGACGAACTGGTTCGTATCTGTCGCGAAGAGGTTATCCCGTCGATCGTTCCTTTCATTGATCGCATCGCTTTCGACAACGGCCGGCGCATCCTCGCGCTGGACGTCGGTGGCAAGCGGCCTCCCTATCGCACTCCCGATGGCCGATTCTTTATTCGCGTCGGCGCGGAAAAGCGCGAAGCTTCGCCGGAAGAGTTAGCCACGCTGTTTGACGATGCGCGGCCCTTGTCATACGAAAGCCTGCCGGCTCTGGGCGCGAGCACGAGCGATATCGACGAAGCGCACTTGTGGAGTTTCGTGCGCGCATTTGCAGGCGGCGCGTTCGACGAAGCGAGCGCCAGAGACTATCCCACCGCCGAAATACTTGAACGTCATCTGTTGCTGGCCACAAATAACGGCAGCGAGACCGTGCCAACCGTGGGCGGCCTCTTGCTGTTTGGCCGCGATGCGAGCGTCGCCCGGCTCTTGCCACGTGCGGCAGTCGTCGCGACCAGGTTCGGCGGCGAAAACAATCAAGCCCCGATCATTGAGCGCGTTGAATTGAAAGGAAGCCTGGCGACCGTCTACGAAGGCGCCGTGCGATTCGTCTCGCGCTACGGCGATTTGTGGGACGCGCGGCCGACCGGAACAAGGTCCAGCGCCGATGACGCGCCGGTGCCGGCGCGCGCGAACTATCATCGCGGCGTGGTAATGGAAGCGGTCACCAACGCAATCATTCATCGCGACCTCGCTTTGCGTGACATCACTACTCGGCTGAACGTCTTTGATCGATCAATCGAGATAGTCAATCCGCGCCGCAGTGCCGGGTTCGCCCCCGTTGCCCTAAAGGCGATTCGATACGGAATGCCGGAGCGATTGAACCCCGGGCTCGCCGCGATTTTTTCCAACTTCGCCTATGGCCTGACACTCCCGCGCGGTGGTTTGCCGGTGCTCTTGAACGAATCGCGATCCTTTTCGAATCGTCTGCCCGACATCTCCGCGTTCAATGATGAATTTCGTTTGCGGCTGCACGGGGTTTGATCGATGCAGATCATGAGGTCAGTACCACCCGCGTTAACGGGTGGGTTAAGATTGCACCCACGATCCGAAGAGATTGGTTATTCGTTTCAGTTGAATGCCAAGTTGAGTCATGATCCCACCCGCTAACGCGGGTGGTACTGCCCTCATTATTTGAGGAGACCTTTGCATGAAAAGACGCCTGCTCCTAACGCTTGCCTCCCTTCTGTTCATCGCGCTGTCGATTCAATCCGACGCGATCGTTCGTCGCACCGTCGCGCTTGCGCAGGGCATATCCGATCTCAAACGCATTCCCGCGCCTGCGGACGTGCTCGGCTTCACGCCCGGTGACGATCGCAAGCTCGCCAGCTGGGCCAAGGTTGTCGAGTACTTTCAAAAGCTCGCCGCGGCCAGCGATCGCGTAAAGTTTGAAGAAATTGGCAAGTCAACGATGGGCGCCCCGTTTGTTTACGCGACGATCAGCGCGCCAGAGAATCTGAAGCGGCTGGATGAATTCAAAGAGATTCAGCGGCAACTCGCCGACCCGCGCGTTCTCGGCGCGCCGACCCAATCGATGATGGCCGATCGCAAAGCCGCTCAGTTGATTGCGCGCGGCAAAACCGTCGTTGCGATCACCTGCGGCATACACTCGACCGAAGTCGGCTCATATCTCTCCAGCATGCTCATCGCGCATCGATTGGCATCATCAGATGCACCGGAGATTCAGGAGATTCTGCGCAACACGATCATTCTGCTGGTGCCTTCGACGAATCCTGACGGGGTAGACATCGTCAACAATTGGTATCAGAAGACTCGGGGCACGCCCTACGAAGGCACCGATCCGCCGGAGCTTTATCACAAATACACCGGCCACGACGACAATCGAGACTGGTACGCGTTCACGCAGGTCGAGACGCAACTCGTAGTCGACAAGATCCTCAACGTCTGGCATCCGCAGATCGTCCACGACATTCATCAACAGGGCGCGTTCGGTTCGCGCCTGTTTCTGCC
>DATGVD010000255.1:0-3170 GCA_035300785.1 Pyrinomonadaceae bacterium
CTGCGGCGGCTTCAAAAACCAAGGTGTAGTGGGCTCGAAACTTCAGCCGCTCTTCTCCTGCAGCAACGATTGAATGGCCGCATACACGGCCCGCACGCTCCCTCTGTCGAGTTCTTTGGCTTTTTCCGATAACTGCTCATAGTCAACCATTAACTCTTCGCCTGTTTCACTTTTGCGCGTGGTTATGCCTTGAGCGCGTTTCGCTTCCATCCATGCTGTGTGCACCTTGGCTGCAACCGCCTCGATGTCCGGCAATTTCACGTCGTGCCTTTCTCGCGCCAAACTTGAATACCGCTTACAAAATTAAACCACAAAAGCAGCCTTCATCATACGCGCTAAAGTCTCGGGAATCATCTGCGCGCGGGGCGCAGAATCGTAGCTGCTCAGCGGTGAGCGATCCAAACATGAGCACTTGATTCCTCAAACAGGAAATGCCTATCTCTTTGTGGGTCTCGGTATCACATCAACCGGCTGTTGTGGTATCGGCTGCAAGGACTTCTGAAGTGAGGGAATCCAGACGTCGATGGCATCTCGGGGCACATACGGATAAGTGTCGCCAAAGTAAATGACCTTGAGGTCCATTTTGACGTTTGATTTGCTTTGGTTGGCGAGAGTATCGGCGACGATGCTCCTAATCTTCTCAGCGTTCGCTATATTTCCTCTTGAATAATATCGCACGTCTCTATACCCCGAACCTTTAACCAAGTCTTTGGATTGCACGTGAAAGCCGTTCTTCTCCAGACTATCGCCGATAGCTTCCACGGCGGTGCCGTCCTTCGCATCGATGTACTGAAGGAAGATGTTAGGAGCGGCGAGCACCGGATCTTGTGGTGGCGGTCTATAACGAAGGTTCCTGAGGTGGGCATCGACGCGGTCTCGAATAAACGGATCAGCGGTCAATGCAATTGCACTTAGGAAGTCTGCCCTGGCGTGTTCAAGATCCGCCTTACGCTCGTACGTTGACCCACGTAATAGTTTGGCTTGCGCCTTAACCTTAAGCTCGGCGGATGACTGGATTATCTGAGTGAAGTCGGCAATCGCGGCGTCGGGCGTTGTAAATTCGTTACTTGTCCCGCGCGCTAGATAGGCATTCCAGTAATCAGGTTTGACCTTGATTGCGCTGGTGTAGTCGGCAATTGCTTTGCTTTCATCTTCACCGCTGTAGAGTTCAGCGCGCTCGAAGTACGCAACCGCAAGGTCGGGCTTTAATTGAATCGCCTGACTATAGTCGGCGATTGCCTGGTCCCGTTTACCTTGTCGCGCGTAGGCTCTGCCGCGGTTCAAGTAAGCGTCAGCGTAATCAGGTTTGGTCTTGATGGCTTCATTGAAATCCTTGAGAGCCAGTTCCAAATTGCTGTTTCCGATCTCGATAGTGCCGGAGTTATTCAGATCTTCTGCTTTCTTGCGCGCGGCTTCCTCCGCCTGCCTTCGTTGTTCTTCCGCCCGTCTCTGCCGAACGGACACCGTAACCGGAATCGCGAAGATGACCAAAAAAGTTGTCAAGGTAACAGCGGCAATCCACCATCGCCTGCGACGCAGGGCCTTAGCCGACTCCTGCTGCACCTGCTCAGAGCGTTTCAATTCATTCACGCTCTCCTCAATGTAAGCTGTTTCGGACACGTTCAGTTCGTCCGGTCGTCGCTCGCGCCAGGTAGTCGCTACCGCCAGCGGCAGACCGCTCAAGAGCGCTCCTCGGTCGTGCTTAGTCGCTTCCCACTCCGCGATCTTTGACTTCAGTTGCTGGCGCCACAACAGAAACTCGCGATCCTCAATTCGCCAATCGGCCAGTCGCCTCCACCCTCTCAGGTATGCCTCATTGGTGATTTGGACAACCGGCGCGCCCGTAGACTTATCAGGTTCGATCGTGACAAGTTTGGCTTTGGCCAGCGCCTCGACTACGGCTTGAGACGAGGCATCCCATTCGCTGAGCGGGACGCGCAGGCGCGTGTCGTTGCCAGTCTCGTCGGGGGAAACCAAACGCACTAACCTGGTCAAGATGCGGCGCGCAGCCTCTTGGTCTGCTGCTGAGAAAGTGCCGAAGGCGGCTTCGATCTTTTCGTTCAGCGCATCCTGGTCGGGCATCTGCTCAAGAAGCTGTGCGCGCAATACGCTGTTGAGTTGGATGGTCTGCTGCTCGGGATCATACGCAAGCAGCGAGATGCCGGCTAGTCGCCGCACGAGTTTCTCAGTGGAGGGTGCGTCCGACTCCCACAGTTCCTGAGCGTCGCTGAGCGGGATGGCGTCTTCCGGAAAGAAAGCGAGCTGGAGATAGCGCGCGCGTTCTTCTTCTGTGAGTTGATAAAGACCCGGCAAGTGGCGATCTTGTTTATGACCGCCTGCCGCACGCGAGGGCCGAGATTCGCAATGCCGCCCGGATAGGCTTGCGCGTCTTTAATCTCATTAATCAACTGCAAACCGGGGTAAGCCAGATTCTCGTCATCCAGAGTCACGAAGATCATCAGGCGATCCAGTTGCGCTCGTCCCGCACCGGGAGTAATAGCCGCTTCGAAATTGCTACGCTCACGTCTCACACAGTCGGTTGCCGCGGCGTTTTTTGACCAGAGCACGATCAGATGCTGCGAGTCGCGCACTCCGGCCATCAGGTTTTCTTCCCATTTTGTGCCAGCGGTCAGGTTGCTTTGATCGCGCCAGACGCTCAGACCATGGGCTATCAGATCCTTTTCGAACTCTGCGGCCCAATCTTTGTCGATGCTGCTGTAAGAAATAAAAACGTCCTTCGTGTATGGCATTTCTCGCTCCCCCGAATGCAGACGTAACGGCAGTTGAATTTGAATCGCGTCGACAGTTTGCTCGCATGGTTGTCTCAAATGAGACGGTAATGCGACCTTGTTTGCCGAGCGATGCTGATCAAACTCGCGGTCGTCACTAATACCTATTGACTAAGGCTGGATCGAGGAGTATGCGCAATTCGCAGGCTCTGAGGACCAGCCCACCCGACACTGAGATGCGCGCACATTATTACAGAACATTCGGTGTGTCAATATTTCGAATTCTGGGTTGAAGTCTGCAGGCGGTCACTCATTACGGTGAAATGGCGGAGGGGACAGGACTCGAACCTGCATGCCCTTGCGGGCGGCGGTTTTCAAGACCGCTGCACTACCAATTATGCGACCCCTCCGCAACACCGTCTAAAGTGATGATAACTTACG
>DATGVD010000256.1:0-2633 GCA_035300785.1 Pyrinomonadaceae bacterium
TTCTTTTACTTCATCGTTGCCGATGAGTGTTGACAACATAAGGGCAAAGGGACTAGGGGCAAAGAGCGACGGGCAGGACGCAAAAAGGAACCATTTCTAGCCTCTTGGCGCTTTGCTCTTTGCGCTCTGCTCTGCGCCGAGTAGTCCGCGCTTCTTTAGAAACGGAATCACAATATCCATGACGGCCAGGTGTGTTTCCTGAACCGAACCGCGCGCGTTGATCACCTTGACTCGATCCGGCTCAGCTTTCGCGATTAGGACGTATGCATTGCGGACGCGCGTGTGAAACTCCGCGTCCTCGATGTCCAGACGGTCGGTGCGCTTGCTTTCTACTCGTCGCCGCGTTCGCATCGTCGACTCAGCCACCGACAGATCGAACAGCAACGTCAGGTCGGGCTTCAGTCCTTCCGTGGCCAACTGCACAATCTCCTGAATCAATTCCGGCGCGAAGCCGCGGCCCGCCCCCTGATATGCGACCGTCGCGTCGGCATAGCGATCGGAGAGCACGACCTGGTTAGCAGCGAGCGAGGGCCGCAGATGCTTGCGTACATGCTGGGCGCGATCGGCCGCAAAAACCAGCAATTCAGCGAGCGGATCTACCTGCTCCTGCACATCCAGCAACGCCGCGCGCAGCTTTTGACCCAGAGGCGTGCCGCCTGGCTCGCGAGTCGTCACCACCGTGACGCCGCGCACGCGCAGTTCGCTGGCCAGCAAGCGAAGCTGGGTAGACTTTCCGCAGCCGTCAATTCCTTCGAAGGTGATAAAAGCGCCGGCCATGTTCTTGCTGAAGGTGGTGCGGGTCGGATTCACGAGGCGGCCGGCTCTTCAATTGGTTCAGCCGGGCTGTCGGATGCCGGCGTCTGCTGTCCGCGTAACTCGCCGGTCGCGCGCCGGGCCTGGGAGATCGTTGAGATGGCGTGTTTGAAAATCAGCTGCTCCTGCGCGCTTGATTCAAGAATCAAAGAGAACTTGTCGAAACTCTTGATGCGACCCAACAGCTTCGCTCCGTTAACGAGATAGATCGTGACCGTGGTTTTCTCGCGGCGCGCGAGATTGAGGAAGCCATCCTGAATATTTTGCGGCGCTGGTTTGACGTCCACGAATCGTCCAATTTGTTTTCGTAACCGAACCTGCTTGAGCGGCCTCAGAGTATAACACGCTCTCAAACCTGACAAGGTCTTTCTCCCGATGGAATACCAAGGCGCTGGCGGCGGCGACCAGGTCGCGACTTCCTAACCAGGCAACGCGAACACCTCCTGCTGAACGCTGGCATCGTCGCCGAAACCGTCGAACCATTGCACGTCCGGTTCATGCCGGAACCAGGTCAACTGCCGCTTCGCGTAATGACGCACGTCAAGCTTTGTTTGTTCAATCGCGCTGCGGAGGTCGCGCTGACCTCGCAGATGCTCAACCACTCGCCGGTAGCCGTGGGCGCCCAGCGCGTTTGATTCGGCCGGCACGCCCTCGTCCAATAATTGGCGGACTTCATCGACCAATTCATTGGCAAAATGCTTTTCCGTGCGTTCGTTGATGCGCGCGTATAGTTCCGAGCGCGGCGGATTCAGCGCGAAGATGCGAATGCGCGCGGCGGCGGCCGGCGGCTCCGGGCGCAGGGGCCGCTCACGTGAAATGTGTTCGCCGGTTTGCAGGCAAAACTCGATCGCGCGCTGCACCCGCGGCCAATCACGCGGATTCAACGTATCCGCTTCCGCAGGGTCGAAACGTTGCAGGATGCGATGAAGACGTTCGGGGCCGTGACGTTCGCGGATTTTGGTGAGTCTGGCGCGCAGCCTTTCATCAGTAGGCGGGCTGGGGAAAAAAGGTTGACGCAGCGCTCGCAGGTAAAGTCCGGTGCCGCCCACCAGCAGCACTCGTCGACCGCGCGCTTCTATCTCATCAATCTTTTCGGTCGCCGCGCGCGCCCAGTCGGCCGCCGTGAAATTGATGCGAGGTGAAACGAAATCAATCAGGTGGTGCGGGACGCCGCGTCGCTCTTCGATTGGCACTTTCGCGGTCGCGATCTGAATGCTCTGGTAAACCTGAACGGAATCGCAATTGATGATCTCACCGCCGAGACGAAGGGCCAGCTCGATTCCCAGCGCGCTCTTCCCTGAAGCAGTCGGCCCAACGATCGCGATAATGCTGGGATCGCGAACGTCTCGTCCGCATTCTTTTCTTTCTGACTCGGCTCGGCTCGCTTCACTCACCCGCGAGAGATGATAAGCCGAATTGCGATCACGAGCCAGATGACGGCGAGCAGGATGATGGCGCCAATGATTTGATTGCGGGAGAAACGCATTTGTTTCCAGTTATAGAGGAAAGTTAGCACACGTTGACGACGAATGGAGTAACAGGAAGGCGCGCGCGCCGGTGGCTCAGTATCAAGCAAGTTATGACACTAACGTGGCCAACTTCTTTGATTGCGAACGCGGTAGGTAGAGAGTCTAAGGATTGTCTTGGCGCGGTACGCTCGAAGAAACCAAACTTGTGCGATAATATTTTGTTCGAATGAATCTGAGGGAATAATCATGAGCAAGGTGCGACGACCTATAAAGCCAGAAGACTTTACCGAAATCCCACGAATCAGGGAGATCATTAAGGCTCTGCCGAAGGAGATACGTGTTTGTTCAAGA
>DATGVD010000257.1:0-8261 GCA_035300785.1 Pyrinomonadaceae bacterium
GATCGTGATGCTTTCCGGCAGTGATTGCGAGACGGAAGCCTGGGGCGCCGGCGTGGATGCCTTTCTGAAAAAGCCGGAGCAGATCAAAGATCTGCCATCAACGATCGCCAGGCTTTTGGTAAACGGGCAGGAGCACGCTTAAGCTTCGAGCCCGATGTGCGCGGGCAGGAAATACCCCTGACCCTCCTTATCGCGCGCACGTCAACGCCCGCCCTCCGTCGATCGAATACGTCCCGCCAGTAATCCACGAGGCTTTTTCCGACGCCAGATAAAACACCAGCTCAGCGATTTCACTCGCCTGGCCGACGCGTCCGAGGGGATGGGTAGTTTTAGAGCGCTCCAAAAATTGCTCGTAATCTCCTTCGTTCATTCCGCCGCGCTTGTGTATCTCAGTAACGACCACGCCGGGATTCACGGCGTTAACCCGCACGTTTTTCGGTGCAAGTTCGAGCGCCGCGCACCGCGTTAGCTGATCCACGCCGGCCTTCGAGACGCAGTAGGCCAGCACCCCGGGGAAAGAGCGTAGGCCCGTCACGCTGGAAATGTTGACGATGTTGCCCTGCGTCTCGATCAGATGTGGTGTGGCCAGTCGCATCAGGTGAAATACGGCGCGCAGGTTGACGTCCAGCATCTTGTCCCAGGCCACGAGCGAAGTATCTTCAATCGAACCGGTTGAAATGTGGCCGGCGGCATTGACCAGGACGTCGAGACGCCCAAATTCACCGACCGCGCGTTGCATCAATTGACGCACGTCCTCCTCTTTAGTGACGTCCGCCGCTATTGTCAGCGGCTCGCCGCCCGCTTTCCGGATCGCGTCACCGACTTCGCGCAACGCCTCGGCGTTGCGGCCGATCGCGGTGACACCCGCTGCGCTCTCAGCGAAACGCAAAGCCACTGCCCGGCCGATACCTGATGTCGCTCCGGTTACCAGAACTACTCTGTCCCCAGCGTTTCTTTCCATAGATGACCTCAACGACTGAAGTGGGTTAATAAATCAGCAGAATCCTTTCCGCATAAGGTAAACTTCATGAGCTGAATTCTGCGAGACATATTGACATAGACCGTTCACAGTTGACTATAATTCGCCGGCCGATCATTTGCTCGAGAGTTGTGACGGCCCTGTCCCGACTTAATGTGTTTGCAAGCCGAGTCTTTATAGCGGAGTTTCCCTCTTCATCTTACCTTCAGTCGGAAAGCAGTATTGATGGAATCGCAGGATTCGGGCTTCTACAGATCGAGCAATGCGCGACGGTCGCAAGGCTCTGCTTTGCGAGGCCGGCGTGCGCGTCTGCCGTCAGCATCAGGGTTCATGGCGGCTGCGGCCGCCGCTGCTGCGGTAATATTCTTCATCCTTTGGTGGATGCTGCAGGGCGAAGAGAGCCCCTGGGTGCCGGCTGGGCTGGCGGCTAGCGTGGTGATGCTGGTCGCGGCTTCGGCCCGCGAGATTGCGGTGCGGCGCTCATTTGCGCGTTACCTCCTCGAACAAGACAAACATCAGGAACGATCGCGCGAGTCGGGAGAGTCGTCGTCCAGATTGGTTAATATGCAGTCGGTGAGTTCGCATGCTTCGGCCCTGCGCGTCGTGCAAAAGCGTTCGGCGAAAGCCGACGCGTCCGAGTCGAATCCTGAAGCCCACCTCGAATGCTATCGGCTGTGTGTTGATTATCTGGCCAGCGCCGAGGAAGCTTTGCGGTCGCCAAACCTGGCTCCGGAAAACCGGGTAGCGCTGCGCTCGGGACAGGATCGGGTGCGAACTTTGCAAAAGCACCATTTGCTGGCGTGGGCCCGAAGTTCGGCCCGCACTCTGACGCGCGAAGCGCAACAGCGCGCTCGCCTCTACCAAAAGATCGAAGTGGCTAATCGCGCGCTCGATTGCATCGATTCGGCTTTGAAGATTTATCCCGACGAAGAAGAGCTTAACGAGTCGGCCGGAGCCGTGCGCGAATTCATTACCTCGAGCCGAGTCGCGCATTGGGTTGAGCTGGCGGAGCGCGCGGCTTTTAAGGGCTACTACCGCCGGGCGATTGATTGCTATCGCGATGCCTTGTTCTATCTTACGCGCGACACCCCCACCAATGATCGCGGCGCCGCGGCTGAGCGAGTGACCCGAGAGATAGAATTGTTACGGGCGCGCATAGCGACCCAGAGGGCCATGGATCCCGAGCAAAATGGTTCAAGTACAACCAGACGGCGGCGACCTTGAATCTCTGGCGCGCTTGGGTGACGCGGAAATAGTTGCGGGCGAGAGGCAGTGTAGAAGAATGTTCAGACGCAGGTGCCCCAAGTGCGGCAGCAAGAAGATCCGGCGCGGCTATACGCGAACGCCGTGGTATCTGCGATTGTTTGGCATCTACAACCTTTTGTGCGATCATTGCAACTGGTTATTCAATGGATTCGCATTACCGGGCAGATGGGTGAAACGAGAAACTCGCCATCACTAGTTTCTTGCGTTTCGGGTTGGCAGCCGGGCATGTTCGGGTGATTTCCGAGAAGATCCTGAGCCGGCTCCCTCCAGTTTCCAGCGAATTGAGGTTTGGTTATGAATAAAACACGAATTCTCTTAATTACGATTGTCGGTCTGGTAGCGGTGTTGTCGGTGCTGGCGCAGGAGCAATCCCAGGTGCCAACGCCCAGCCAATCCCCGGCAATTGATTTGCAAGGGGTAAGAAACTACCTCCTCGGACCGGGGGACGTTCTGGATGTTCGCGTCTTTGGTCAATCGGATTTGAACACCCTGGCTGAAATCGACGGCGACGGCAATATCAGCTCGCTGCCATTTCTGGAAAAGCCGATTCGGGCACAATGCCTTACCGAAAAGGAAGTGCAAAAGGCGATCGCCACCGCGTATGCGGCCTACATCAAAAATCCGCAGGTGAGCGTGCGAATCGCGCAGCGCAACAGCCGTCCGCCGGCGACGCTTTATGGCGCCGTGCGCAATCCAATGTTGGTTACCATGATGCGGCGCGTGCGCCTGCATGAGTTGATCGCCCGAAGTGGCGGCGTCACTGAACGCGCCAGCGGAACGGTCCAGGTGATCCACACTCAACCCGAGATGTGCCCGGAACCCGGCGAGGTAGTGATCAAGCGCGTCTCAGCTACTTCTTCGGTTGACAGCCAGATGGAATCCTTCAAGCTCAGAGAACTTGGCAACGAGAGCGGAGATCCGTTCATACGTCCGGGAGATGTCGTCGTCGTGACGGAAGGCGACCCGGTTTATATCACTGGCGCGGTGCTGGCCCCCCAGCCGGTCTTCATGAAGGATCAACTAACGTTGGGTCGCGCCATCGCGATGGCGGGCGGACCGCAAAGGCTGGCGAATACCGGCGAAGTTCATATCTATCGTAAGAAGGATGGCGTGATCGGCCAGGAAGATTTGAAGTACAACTATGACGCGATCAGAAAAGGACGCGAGAAGGACGTACTGCTACAGGCCTACGATATTGTCGATGTCCGTAACAGCGGACCGTTTACCCCTAAGAGTCTCGGAGACCTCTTTTTGACTATGGGCAGGAGCAGCATAGGAATTCTGCCGCAGCGCGTTCTTTACTAAACTGGCAGCGTTAAGTCAGCAGCTGAAAGGCTGGCGCATAGCCAGCCTTTCCCTTGTTTCTACGCGAGCCGGAACCAAAAGATTATGAGTCAACGAATGCAGACGAACAAGACAAAGCGACGACGGGGGTTCACATACCTTTGGATTTTGTGTTTGGCGGCGGTTATTTTCACTCTGATTTACAAAGAGTGGACCGAAGTGCTTTACATTCTCGCGACCGTCGGGGTTACGGCCTTGCTGGTCGTGGTCGCGGCCGCGGATATCGGGCACGGGGCCCCAAGTTCCGGAGGTCCCGCTCAATTGGCCGACGCTCAGGCCACGAGTTCCGGAGTTGCCTCCAAGGTTTCCGCTCAGCAGTCGAGCGGGCAATCAAATAAGTAAATCACCAGTCTTGAACGATCCACGTCTCCCGGTCTGTTAACCCTTTCAAGTTTTAACTCGGCTCCGACTCCAACGCGCCAGAGCCATCAAGGCCGCCAGCGTCGCCGCCTTCTCTTCCGCGCGCCACGATCCTTCAACCGCTTTCCCCATTTTCGCCAGTTCAGTTCTTAGTCTCGGTTCAGAGATGCCGAGCACCCTCTTTCCCTCACCAAGCGAGTCCTTTTCACGCGTCACTGAAGACTTCAGACGAGAGAGCTTGAGCGCGTCCTCAATCACCACGCGAAATAACCGGCCCTCTTCGGCGTGGGCGCGTATGTGATCGTTTCGGATCGTTTGCGGATCAACTGTGCTGCCGACGACAATTCCAGCGCCCACGATGCGATAGCCGCTGGCGCGATAATGCTCCATCAGTTCCGCTATGGCACGTTGTGAGGATCGCTCGACGTATTTAATCAGCCGCGCTACTGCTTTCGCAGCGGCAGCCTCGGGAAGATCGAGTCCGGCATGAAACGGTTGAGCTGAGTCCGGAACCGCCGGATCTGAAAGATCAACTCGGCGACGGTCAATGACTGTTGGTGGAGATGATGCTGAGACAAGCACGACCATGGCCCAGCCAGACTTCACGCGAAAACCCAAACCCGCTTCATTCATTCTCAAAACCTCTCCAGGTCTCTCCCGATGACAACTCTGCCCGAATAGCCTCCGGCACGCACCCCCGCAAGCAGCTCTTCATCGCTCGCGCCCATCCGAATGATGTGATCCAGAATGAGCAGCTTTGGCTGAATGCGCGCGGCCAACTGCCCAAGCTCCACATCCGAAGTATGGTACTCGCGACAATAGCGTGGCCAGTCTTTGCCGCCCGGTCGATCTTCGGGCGCCAGTCGTGACGCAGAGTAAACCTCGTGAATCAGGATGTCTACTCCGCGCGCCGCTTTGACCAGCGCCTCGCTTGGCCGCGTGTCTCCTGAAATCACAATCGAGCGGTCGGCGGTATCGATGCGGTAACCGAACGCGTTTCTCCATGCTCCGTGCTGCACCGCAATCGCGGTAACGCGCACGCCGGCCTTTTCATAGACGACGCCGGTCCTAATCTCATGGACGCTAACGCGATAGCCGCCGGCGACTTCACGTTCCAATCCATTCGTGCGAACACGAATGTCTTCCGAATACGCCGCCAGCAGATGGTTAGTCATTCTCTGCAGACCAGGCGGGCCGAAAACCCGAAACGGCGCGCGGCGGCGCATCACCCACGATGTCAGGATCAAATCCGCATAGCCCAGCGTGTGATCGCTGTGCAGGTGCGTGATGAAAAGCCCTTCCGGTCCGTTGATGGGCAGGTTTGCCGCGCGCAAGCGCCGCATCACGCCCGCGCCCACATCAAACAGAAATACCCGTCCGTTAACGACGACGGCGGTCGCCGGGCCCGAAGCTGCCGGGTCAGGATAAGGCGTGCCGGTTCCGAGCAGGATGACTTGAGTTGATTGCGCGGCCGACGCAAGAGCCGATGTCGACCTTGAGTTCCGCGCGAGAGCGGAAGGCAGCAATAGCGCGACCGAAACAACGATGACGATTCTAAGTTGCATGCGTTTTTGTTCCTCCGTTTCGCCGAGCCGCCAAACTGAGACTAATGAAACAACGCGATCAGCTCGCGCAGCAAGCGGCCGGTGACTTGATTGAATGAAGGCTTAAGTCTGAGAACCGCGAAGCGGTTGTTCACCTCCAGCCCAACGTCCGAAGGCTACGTTACGAGTCGTTCATAATTAACCGCAACCCTGTCAGGGTTGCGACTGCCTGATTGGTCGATTTCCCGGGGTAGCCGAAGCGATGCAACCCTGGGCTTCGTTGCATCAACGGCTTCGCGGTTACCTGCTATTGTGTTGCAGGGTTGGATTTTTCCCGCACCTCGACTAGAGTATGTGCACCGACGCCAGGTATTTTCACAGGAATCTCCGGAGGACCAATCCAATGAAGAAGATCAAACTTGCCTTTCTAACTCTAACTGTTCTGGCTCTCGTGGCCATGTCGCTTTCCACTCCGCCACGCCTTGCGAGTGCGCAGGGTGGTGACGGCGGCGCGCGTCTTTCGTATCCCGAGACGAAAAAAGTAGATGTCGTCGACACCTACTTCGGGACGACAGTCGCCGATCCCTATCGCTGGCTTGAGGATGACAACGCGCCGGAAGTTGCCGCGTGGGTCGCGGCCGAGAACAAAGTCACTTTCGGTTACCTCGACAAGATTTCTTATCGGCCGCAGCTCAAGGATCGTCTGACCAAGCTCTTGAATTATCCGAAGTATGGTTCTCCGACGCGCAGGGGCGAATGGTTTATCTTCTCAAAGAACGACGGGTTGCAGAATCAGAGTGTCCAGTACATCCAGAAGGGTCTGGACGGCACGCCGGAAGTCCTGCTCGATCCGAACAAGTTTTCCGCCGATGGCACGTCGCAACTCGGAGGGTTCTCGCTATCGCAGAGCGGAAAATACGTGGCGTATGGAATCTCGGAAGGCGGTTCCGACTGGAGAGATTTCTATGTGCTGGACGTCGCGACGAAAAAGCCACTGACCGATCATCTTGAGTGGGTAAAATTCTCTGGCGCGTCGTGGATAGGAGACCAGGGTTTCTTCTACAACCGTTATCCTCAGCCCGAGTCGGGAAAGAAGATGGCCGGCAAGAATGACTACCAGAAGATTTACTATCACAAAGTCGGCACGCCGCAGTCGGACGATAAACTGATTTACGAAGACAACGAACACCCGCAACGCCGGCAGTCAGTCGGCGTGACTGAGGACCAGCGCTTTGAAATTCTTGGCGTCTCGGACTCTTCCGCGGGGAAGAGAGGCAATTCAGTTTTCTTCCGCGAGCTGGCGCAGGGCGACAAGCCGTTCACTCCGATTGTGGCAGACATTGGCGATGACAGTTACGGCGTAATCGATGAGGTTAACGGCAAATTCCTGATCGAGACAAATCGCGGCGCGCCGAACGGCAAAGTCGTGCTTTACGATCCGCAGACAAAGACCTGGAAGGACATCGTGGCTGAGCGACCTGAACCGCTGGAGATCTCGTCTACGGTCGGCGGCAAACTGTTTGTCACTTATTTGAAAGATGTGACTACGCGCGCTTACGTTTTCAGCCTCGACGGTAAGCTGGAAAACGAAATTCAGCTTCCCGGACCGGGCTCGGCCGGTGGATTTGGCGGACGCAACGATGACAAGTTCCTCTTCTACAGCTTCACCTCGTTCAACTATCCGCCGACGATCTTCAAATACGACATCGCGACGAAAAAGTCGTCCGTGTTTCGCACGGTGGATATTCCCGGCTTCAAGGCAGCGGATTACGAGGTGAAGCAGGTTTTCTATAACAGCAAAGACGGCACCCGCGTGCCGATGTTCATCACGTACAAGAAAGGGCTGAAGCTCGACGGCAACAATCCGACCGTGCTGTATGGCTACGGCGGCTTCAACATCACCACCAGTCCGGCATTCAGCGCGCTGCGCATTGCTTTGCTCGAACAAGGGGTCGTGTACGCGTCGGCGAACATGCGCGGCGGCGGCGAGTACGGCGAGAAATGGCACGAGGCCGGCACCAAACTGAAGAAACAGAACGTGTTCGATGACTTTATCGCGGCCGCGGAATATTTGATCGCCCAGAAGTACACTTCGCCGGCCCGGCTGGCGATTCATGGCGGCTCGAACGGCGGATTGTTGGTCGGCGCCTGCTCGAACCAGCGACCCGAATTGTACCGGGCCGTAGTTGAACAGGCGGGCGTGATGGACATGCTGCGCTTTCACAAGTTCACCATCGGCGCGGCCTGGATTTCGGATTATGGTTCGAGCGAGCAGAACGAAGCGCAATTCAAAGCGCTGTACGCCATCTCGCCAATCCATAACGTCAAAGCGGGAACGAAGTATCCGGCGACTCTGATTACCACCGCGGATCACGACGATCGGGTGGTGCCGGCGCATAACTTCAAGTACGCGGCGGCGCTGCAAGCGGGGCAGGGTGGCGATAACCCAATCCTGATTCGCATCGATACCAAATCAGGCCACGGCGCCAGCAGCACTACGAAGACCCTGGAGCAGCAGACAGACATCTATGCGTTTCTGTTTACTAACCTGGGTGTGACGCCGAAGTGGTGAGCTCAGACAACTCCGAGCAGGGTAACCTAAGGGCCGGCTCTTCACAGCCGGCCTTAGTTATTTGAGTACCCAGGCGTTGATAACCAATAGCGTGAAAGGGCGCAGGGTAAGACTAACGGAGGGCTCTGTACAGAAATGATCTGGGAGCGAGATGTAGTAACGCAGCCTGCGTTAGATAACCGGGTCCAGGGGAAGA
>DATGVD010000258.1:0-15727 GCA_035300785.1 Pyrinomonadaceae bacterium
AAGGCGGCGAAACAGATTGAAGCTGGAATATTTCCCCTCTAGCGGGGTCAGGGGTGAGGGTGCGGAGCTTGAGCGCACAACGCAGCCCCTCCCCAGCCCTCTCCCAAAGGGGAGAGGGAGACTGAGAGCACATGCCGAAACTCTCCAGAGCAGCACCGACTTTTCCGGTCGCCGATGTCGGCGCGACGATTCGCTGGTATGAAACGGAATTGGGCTTCAACAGTTATCCATTCCCCGAAAATCCCCCTTATGTTTTTGCCAGTGTCGGCCGCGATGACGTCGAAATCATGTTTCAGCGGATCGAGGGCTACCAAAAACCGGATCTCTATCAAAGGCGCAACGGTGGGGTTTGGGACGCCTACATTCGGATGGAAGGTGTCAAAGAGTTTTACGAAGCGGTCAGGGACAAGGTTGAGATCACAATGCCGCTGCGAAAACAGGCCTATGGGGATTGGGAGTTCGAAGTGAAGGATCCGAACGGCTACATTCTGGTTTTCAGCGAACTGACGGAATGAGCGTGCGTTTCAAGAATCTCAAGATTACGAACGTTGGCGTAATCGCGATCGTCGCGGGCCTCTATTTTCTCGCGGCGAAACTTGGACTGTCGCTGGCCTTTCTTAACGCCAGTGTTTCGCCTGTCTGGCCTCCGACCGGCGTAGCCATCGCCCTTGTTTTCTTGCTCGGTTATCGTTCTGCACCCGGGGTTCTGCTGGGCGCTCTAATCGCCAATTACTTTCTGACCGACGTTTCCCTGGCGACCGCAGCCGGGATCTCCATAGGAAACACGTTGGAAGCAACTACGGCGGTGTATCTGGTGCGTCGCTTCGTTGGATCGGCCAGCCCTTTCAATCGCGCGATCGATGTTTTGAAGTTCGTAGTTTTTGCCGGGATTCTTAGTACGGCCATAAGCGCGACTATCGGCAACGTTAGTCTGTGTTTAGGCGGCGCGGCGTCCTGGAATAATTTCGGGTGGCTCTGGTTAACGTGGTGGTCAGGTGACGCCGTCGGCGCGCTGGTTATCACGCCGTTGGTATTGAGCTGGGTCGAGAAACCAATCGACCTCTGGCGCGGCTGGCGTCTGCTCGAAGCCGTATTGTTGCTGGTCTTGTTATCGCTGTTGTCGGTAACCATTTACACCAATTTTTTTCTACCATCAGGATCAACCCGTCCCTGGGGGCATGTGACCATACCATTGCTGCTGTGGGCAGCATTTCGTTTTGGTCGAAGGGGTATTTCGACAGCAATGGCTGTGCTCTCGGCAATTGCGATCTGGGGCACGATCAATGGCTACGGCGGGTTTGCAGTCTTGAGCAAGAATGAGGCCTTGCTATACCTGCAAGCCTATTTGGCAAATCTAATGATCACGACTCTCTCGCTGGCCGCGATCATTACTGAGCGAAAGCAGGCCTCGAGGGATCTTAGTGGAAGTCTCTCCGTGACGAGAATCCTCGCAGAGTCACCGGCGCTGACCGATGCACTGCCGCGCATACTACAGAGAATCTGCAACACCTTCGGTTGGGAAGTGGGAGCGATGTGGATGCTCGACACCGGCGCCGGTGTGTTGCGGTGTTTGAAGGTGTGGCCATCTGAGGGACCAAAGGGCAGCAAATTCGAAGCGACTACTTACGAGCGCACGTTTTCTTCCGGCGTTGGTTTACCGGGAAGAGTTTGGAAAACCCTGAAGCCGGCGTGGATTCCCGACGTAACGAAAGATGATAACTTTCCGCGCGCCCCGGGTGCGGCCGCCGCAGGCCTTCATGCCGCCTTCGGGTTTCCGATCCTCTCTGGCGAGAACTTTCTGGGTGTGATGGAGTTCTTTAGTCATGAGATACGCGAGCCCGACGAAACTCTGCTCGCCACTTTCCAGGGTATTGGCAGCCAGATTGGACAGTTCATCGAACGGAAACAGTCCGAGCAGGAACTCTTTGAGAGTCGCGAGCGGCTGATTATGGCCATGCAGGCAAGCGGCATGGGCACCTGGACGCGCGAGCTGGATGGAACCAACCGAGTTCAATGGTCGCCGGAGCTGGAAGCGATTTTCGGTCTGGCCCCGGGTGAGTTTGCGCAAACGGAAGAGGCGTTCTTTGAATTTGTTCATCTGGAAGATCGGGAATCTTTGGGTCAAGCCGTGAGCGAAGCGATTGCAAATCGGACTGACTATGAAGTCGACTTCCGGTACGCAACCAGGGGCGGCAAGCCGGGATGGATGATCGGACGAGGACGCGCCTTTTACGACGCAAATGGAAAGCCCTACCGCCTAGCCGGGTTGGGTTGGGATATTACCGAACGCAAGCGGGCCGAGGTGGAGCGCGAACGACTCATTGAACGTGAACATGCCGCGCGAACTGAGGCCGAAGAAGCCAACCGCATCAAAGATGAGTTTCTGGCGACGCTCTCGCACGAGTTGCGGACTCCGCTGACGGCGATGCTGGGCTGGCTGACAATTCTGCGCCGCCAACGTCTCGACAAAGAGACGACAAAGCAGGCCATTGAAACGATCGAACGCAACGCCCGGGCTCAGGCCAAATTGATCGAAGAGTTAGTCGATGTTTCCCGCATTGTTGGTGGCAAGCTCGTCCTGGAAATGCAGCCCACCAGTCTCTTCCTGGTGATTGAGGCCGCCGTCGAAGTCGTGCGTCCGGCCGCAAGTGCCAAAGGGGTTCAAATCGAAATCAACGCTGATTCGTCGGTCGGAGTTGTTTTGGGTGACCCCACGCGATTGCAGCAGATCATTTGGAACCTGCTTTCGAATGCCGTTAAATTCACTCCGCGCGAGGGGTCTGTCTATGTGTCCATGCGCCGCGCAGGATCGTCAGCCCAAGTTATCGTTCAAGATACGGGCGTGGGAATCTCGTCCGATTTCCTGCCTTACGTCTTTGAGCGATTTCGCCAGGCCGAATCGCCTATTACCAGATCGTACCGCGGGCTGGGTCTGGGACTGGCGATTGTGCGTCACCTGACGGAATTGCATGGGGGGACGGTCAGTGCTGAAAGTCAGGGTGAAGGTCGGGGAGCGACGTTTACTGTCAGCATCCCGCTGGCCGCGATGCAATCAGGTGAATCTGCTTCTCAACTCTTTGACGAATCCGCCGTTAGCGGAGCGGGCACAACTCGGCTGGCGCTTGCGGGGCTGCGCGTGCTGGTGGTTGAAGACGAGCCGGATGCGCGCGAGCTCCTCTCGCTGATGCTGGAGAGTTCGGGTGCGACGGTCGATGCGGTTGAATCGGCCCAGGAAGCGCTGACCAACCTGCAAATCTTCAAGCCTGACGTGCTGCTCAGTGACATTGGGCTGCCGGTCGAAAGCGGCTATGAACTGATTCATAAAGTCAGGTCACTGCCTACAGAAGCCAGCAAGATTCCGGCAATTGCACTGACTGCTTTTGCAACTGAAGAAGATCGAAAGCTGTCACTGGCTGCCGGCTTTCAGGTTCATCTGACTAAGCCGGTCGAGCCAGGCGTTTTGGTCGAAACAATCGAGCGCATGGGTATACGGCCATCCGATCCCGACAAACCGTGAGCCATCGCAAATCAAATCGCGAAGTTCGCCGCTGTCATTGGGCTAAGAGCGAATTGGCAATTGCCTATCACGATCGTGAGTGGGGCGTCTCGCTTCACGACGACCGCGGGCTTTTCGAGTTTTTGATCCTGGAAGGCGCGCAGGCCGGCTTGAGCTGGGAAATAATTCTCAGGAAGCGCGATAGCTATCGCGCCGCTTTTGATAATTTCGATCCGCGCAAAGTAGCGAAATACGATCAGCGGAAGGTCGCAAAGCTGCTCGGCAACATCGGCATCATTCGTAATCGTTTGAAAATCAACTCCGCGATTCAGAACGCGAGGGCCTTTCTGAGAATTCAAAAAGAGTTTGGCAGCTTCGACGCTTATGTGTGGCGATTCGTCAATGGAAAGCCGATCAAGCGTAAACGCGGCGCGGGCGTACTGGCTTTCACGCCGCAGTCTGATCTGCTAAGCCGCGATCTTTCGGGGCGCGGTTTCAAGTTTGTAGGTTCGACGATCTGCTATTCGTTCATGCAGGCGGTCGGCATGGTTAATGATCACGAGCCCACTTGTTTTCGCTACCGTGAAGTTTCCGGCTAGACTTTCGAGGCCCCAGCGGTTTGCAGGGCTTTCGGAAAACGATCCACGAAACCACACGAAAAAGATACCCCAAACTCGCTCGTGTGATTCAGAGGATCGCGACTTTATCTACTCCAGGTCCAAACGCCTTTGCTAGACTCTCAAGTATGCCCACAGCAAACGCTGCCACGTGTTTGTTTTGCAAGATAGCCGCCGGCGAGGTACCCGCACGGCTGGTCTTCGAGGACGCAACCTCAATAGCCTTTCTCGATCACCGCCCGGTCTTTCCCGGCCACTGCTTGCTGATTCCGAAAATCCATTACGAGACATTTACCGATCTGCCCGCAGAATTGATTGCCCCGTTCTTCAGTAGCGCGCAGTTGCTGGCCCGGGCGGTCGAATCAGCAATGGAAGCCCACGGAACCTTCGTCGCGATGAACAATCGCGTCAGCCAAAGCGTGCCGCACACACACGTGCACATTGTGCCGCGGCGGCGAAAAGACGGGCTGAAAGGCTTCTTCTGGCCACGTTACCCTTACCAGAGCGATGAAGCTGCCGAAGCGGTTCAACTTTCCATTCGCCGGACCGTGGCAACTCTAGTTCAGGATTCCTAGCTCAATGGTTTTTTGTTTCATGTTTTCTTTCGAAACCGCTTACCAAACTGGCGCTTTTCTGCCGCAATAATTGAATAAAACAATTCTTCGAAAAATAAAACACTCAAAAAATTGACCCGAAAATTTCTTTTCGGTATAAGTCACACCGTCACGAGGGTCACGGCCTTTGAGACCAGCGAAGGGATCGGCGAACGGAGTCGTGAGGCTCTGGGAGAGAGCAACAGCAGAGCGGTTTGAGGTTGCTATTGACGCCCTTAGCTGAAGCCGAAAGGCTTGCTAGGGAGAGCTGAAAGGTTTTCCTGAGCGCCCGGATAAAAACGGGTAGCACCCTTTGGGAAGGACCCGCTGAAGGGGAGCCATGTCGCTCGACGAAAGTTGAGCCTCGTTGCCGGGAACGTAACCGGCGGTGGAGGACAGCCACCAAAAAAACTACCTAGAGGCACCACAGTTCCGCAAGGAAATGTGAGATTTGGTAAAACAGGTCGCGTGCCGACCGGGAAGCGTCGACCGCCGATGGCTTGTCGGGATATAAATTGGCGGCTCGTGTTTGGCCAAACCGAGCTGCCATCTTACAAACCACTTCGGTGGTTTATAAGATTAGAGATTGCGCTGCTTTCAGCTTCGGTTGAGAGCAGCGCGATTTCGCTTTTGGGGAACCGTGTGACAGCCGATTCCGACGGAGCCGCAGAATTCACAACTTTTTACAATTCCCACCGCTGCCGTAGCTGGAATTTCTCCAGTCCTGCTGATACAGTTTCACCCCCGGGAAACCATCGTCAAGAACAATCGAGGAGAAACTATATGAGCGAAGCAGCAACGCAAACACAAATGCAACACGCGCCGGGAAGTTTTTGCTGGATCGAACTGGCAACAACCGACGGCCCAGGCGCCAAGAAGTTTTATTCCGAGCTTTTCGGCTGGACGACGCATGACAGCCCGGTCGGGCCCGACATGGTTTACACCATGCTCAAGCTTGACGGGAAAGATGTGGGCGCGCTCTTTCAAAAGGGCGAGACGATGAAAGACGTACCGACGCACTGGGCGTCGTACATCAGCGTAACCAATGCGGATGAAACTGCTGCCAAAGCAAAATCGCTCGGAGGGACGGTCGTAAAGGAACCGTTCGATGTTATGGACGTCGGCCGCATGGCCGTGATTATCGATCCGACTGGCGCCGCATTCTGTATTTGGCAACCGAAGAAGCACACCGGCGTGGGTGTCAAAGGCCAGCCAAACTCGCTAACCTGGAATGAACTCCTGACAAACGATCCGACGGGAGCCAGTGATTTCTACACCAGGCTTTTCGGTTGGACCGCGAAATCACACGGCGCGCCGATGGAATACACAGAGTTCATGCTGGGCGACACAGCGTTCGCCGGCATGATGCAGATTCGGCCTGATATGGGTCCGGTTCCGCCGCATTGGGGAATCTATTTCGCCGTTCATGATTGCGATGCGACGTTCCAAAAGGCGACGTCGCTGGGCGCACGGGCGCTCCTTCCGCCCATGGATATCCAGAACGTCGGCCGATTTTCGACAATTATGGATCCGCAAGGCGCGGTGTTTCAGATCATCAAGCTGACGCCTCAGCACGAGCAGAAATAGGCGTGAGCAAAAAGCGGGGCAGTAGCTCGAGCGTAAGCAAGGGCGTCGCGTTCCGTTTCCAGCAATGATACGTGCAAGGACGCCCTCCCTTGCGGTCGGGCCCCGCTTTGCCAGCACTGTCTTAGTTTCGTTTCGTGTGTTCCTGCTGATTACAAAAGAACGATCCACGAAACCACACTAAATCGCACGAACAAAGCTGCTTCGTGCGGCTTCGTGGATCGTTTTCCATGGCAGGCCGATCTCCCAGAATTAGGAAACTAAGACACTACTGCTTTCCCGGACGCTTTGACGTCCTCGCCCACCTCACGTACAAATAAATAAATGAAAGCCCGCATCGTCTGGCTGATCCTCTGTTGTATTTGGGGATCGACGTGGCTGTTCATCAAGCTCGGCCTCGCCGACCTGCCGCCGATCACATTTGCCGGCATTCGCTTTGTCATCGCGTTCTTGATCCTGGCTTCGCTCGTGATGGCGAGACGCGCGCGCTGGCCCCGCACCCGCGCCGAGTGGACCCTGATCGCGGTCAGCGGCGCGCTCCAATTTGGTTTCAACTACGGCCTGGTGTTTTGGGGCGAACAGCATATTTCGTCGGGCCTGGCGGCCGTCCTGCAATCAACTTTTCCTGCCTTTGGTTTAGTCATAGCACACTTTTACTTGCCGCACGAGCGACTGACCACAGTGAAAGTGGTTGGCGTACTGCTCGGAGTCCTGGGTGTCGCGGTGATCTTCTCGGATCAGTTGAGCATTGCGGGAAAGATGGCCTTGCTCGGGAGCATCGCGCTGGTCTTGAGTGCTTTCTTTGGCTCTTACAGCAACGTCTTGGTGAAGGCGTACGGTGGTAAGATCGATCCGCAGATCCTGGCGGCGGGCCAGATGGTTTTTGGATTTGTTCCGCTGCTGGCAATCGGAATTCCGACTGAGGGGAATCCTTTCCGCTTTCACTGGACCGCGGTGGCTGTGGTGTCGCTCCTGTACCTGGTGGTGGTCGGCTCTGTGATCGCGTTCGCTTTGTTTTACTGGCTGGTGCGCCACATGGACGTAACTCACACGATGCTGATCGCGCTGGTTACCCCGGTGGTTGCCGTGCTGCTGGGCATGATTGTGCTGCACGAAAAACTCAATTGGCGCTTGCTGGCGGGCGGTGCGTGCATCATTGCGGGTCTCGCCCTGATCGTGCTGCGCAAACGGCGCAAACCTTTGTCGGCAATTGAAGAGGAACCCGAGCTGGTACCAAAACCCTGACCGCTGTCGCTATAATTCTTTCATGCCTATCGCATCCATAAATCCGGCCACCGGCGAAACGCTGAAGACTTTCGAGTCGCTGAACGACCAGCAGCTGGAAGAGAAGCTACAGCGAGCTGCTGACACATTTCGGAATTATCGCCGCACGAGTTTCACCGACCGGGCGCAGATGATGATGCGAGCGGCGGAAATTCTCGAGCATGAGAAGCAGGAATTAGCGCGCGTGATGACCGTTGAGATGGGCAAGCCCATCAAGGCCGCGGTGTCTGAAGCGGAGAAGTGCGCGCTGGTTTGCCGCTATTACGCTGAGAATGCCGAGACACATCTCGCCGCTGAAATCGTCGAGACCAACGCGACGAACAGCTTCGTTTGCTTTCAGCCGCTCGGAGCTGTGCTGGCGGTGATGCCCTGGAATTTTCCTTTCTGGCAGGTATTTCGCTTTGCAGCCCCGGCGTTGATGGCCGGAAATGTTGGCTTACTGAAACATGCTTCGAACGTGCCGCAGTGCGCGCTGGCGATCGAAGACGTTTTCCGCCGCGCCGGTTTTCCTGAAGGAGCATTTCAGACGCTGCTGATCGGATCGGAAACGGTTCAGCAAGTGATTGAAGATGTGCGCGTGACCGCAGTCACCCTCACCGGCAGCGAACCCGCAGGGCGCAGTGTCGCGAGCATCGCCGGAAAACAGATTAAGAAAACGGTGCTGGAACTCGGCGGCAGCGATCCTTTCATCGTCATGCCGTCGGCTGATCTGGAAGCGGCAGTAACGACCGCGGTGAAGGCGCGCACGATTAACAATGGCCAGTCGTGCATCGCTGCCAAACGTTTCATCGTGCACACGCAGATTTATGTAGAGTTCGAAAAGCGATTCGTCGAAGTCATGAAGGCTTTGCGCGTGGGTGATCCGACGGACGAAGCGACGGACATTGGCCCGCTCGCAACTGAACAGATTCTGAAAGACCTGGAAGACCAGGTGCAGATATCGGTCGCGGCCGGTGCAAAAATTCTCACCGGCGGGCACAAGTTCAAAGCGGACGGCAATTTGGCGCTGGGCAATTTCTATGAACCGACGGTACTCGTCGACATTCCGAAGAACTCACCGGCCTACGCGGATGAAATCTTCGGCCCCGTAGCCTCGCTGTTTCGCGTCGGCGGCATAGACGAAGCGATCGAACTCGCCAACGCCACGCCGTTTGGGCTCGGCGCCGCTGCCTGGACGAATGACGCCGCTGAGCAAGCGCGCTTCATTGACGAACTGGAAGCCGGGTGTGTGTTCATCAACGGCATGGTCGCATCCGATCCGCGGCTGCCGTTCGGTGGCGTGAAGCATTCAGGCTACGGCCGTGAGCTGGGCGAGTTTGGGATTCGCGAGTTCGTGAATGTAAAGACGGTTTGGATCAAATAGTACGGGCTCGCCCCTGTTTCTTTAGCCGTCTGAAGGCGGCTCGTCCTACTCGGTATTCTTACTACGGCTGAAAACTTTTAAACTGCATCAGCACCATCAAATTACTCCGCCCCACGCTCCCTCTCCCGTTGCAGCAAGGCTTCCTTCCGCTCCAATCCCCAACGAAAGCCGCCCAGACTCTGGTCTTCGCGAATTACGCGATGGCAGGGAATTACCAGTGCGACGTGATTGCCGGCGCAGGCGCTGGCAACAGCGCGCACCGCTTTTGGTTGGCCAATCGCTTTCGCGATTTCCTGATAAGAGCGCGTTTCGCCCAGAGGAATCCGCCGCAGCTCTTCCCAGACGCGCCATTGAAAGGCCGTGGCTTGCAGGTCGAGTGGCAGATCGACGCGCGGAGTCTTGCCATTCAGATACTCAAGCACTTTGCTCAACCATAGATTCAATGAAGGACTGATTACCGTGTCCTTCGAATCGATCGAGGCGTTGGGATACTCGGCCATTAAAGAGCGTTCGAGTTCCGAGTCGGAATCGCCAAGCGCGACTGAACAGACACCGCGTTCAGTGGCCGCAACCAGCAGGCGTCCCAGAGAACTGTTGGCGATCGTGTAGATGATGCGCATCCCACGTCCGCCGCGCCCGTAAGTCGCCGGGGTCATGCCCAGGTGCGCGGATGATTTTTCATAGAGACCGCGGCTGGAACCGTAGCCGGCATCGTACATCGCGTCCGTAACTGAACTGCCATTCTTCACCTTCGATTTGAATTGTTTCAGCCGGCGCGATTCCGCGTACTGGCGCGGCGTTATGCCCATCACTTCTTTGAACGTGCGTTGCAGGTGATGGGCACTGACTCCGGTTTCCGCGCTCAGCGTTTTCAGCGTCGTCGGTTCTTCGTCATGTTCGTCAATCGCGTGACAGATTTGGCGCACGAGTTCGATTTGCGGATCGGCGGTGCGGGCACGGCGCGGATGGCAGCGCCGGCACGCGCGGAATCCGGCCTGCTCGGCGGCTTCCGGGATTTGAAAGAAGCTTACTTGCTCACGTCGGGGCCGTCGCGCCGGACATGATGGGCGACAGTAAATACCGGTCGAGCGCACCGCAAAAACAAAGCTGCCGTCACGCGAAGCGTCGCGCGCGAGCACCGCATTCCAAAGCTCCGGATGGTTCATTATGGCCGGCATGTCTTGGGTTAACTGTAGCATTGTTCTTCACCTCAGCCAGATTTGATGAGGCGATAATAGGGGCTAAGACAGATCCAATCTATCCGAAGTTTGCGGTCAAACCTGGATTACGGTATTGTCCCCGACGCGCTATCTCATATGAGCGACGTAGACAAGACAGTCCAAAACGAATTTCGCGAAACTCACGGTTTGGGTGCAGAAGGAGTGATCTTGGGCTGCAAGATGTTTGATGAGTTTCGGGCCGGGATCATCGCTTCGCTGTCAGAGGATTTGTCTACGGAGGAGTTCAAGAGGGAATTGTTCCGGAGGATCTACGGCGCGTCGATGGAAGACTTCCTGAGCGGCGCGGCCACTGACGCTAAACTGGATCGATGAAGATAGCGCTCAAGTATGGAATCGCTGTAACGGTCGTCATCGCGGTCTGGGTGGCGCTGAAACATTTTGTGCTGCATCTGGAAGGTCCAAAAGCGCAGATTGCCGACGTGGCCGTCTTCAATCTCGCGGCGATTGTTGGATTGACGCTGGGAATCCGAGCCAGGCGAAAAACGAATGGCGGCTGGTTGACGTTTGTTCAGGGTTGGAAGACTGGGATATCGATTGCGGTTACGTACGCGATCTTGACCAGCCTCTACTTTGTATTGCTGCTGACCGTCGTGGGACCTAAGCTGATGCAACAGGAGGGCGAGACGAGCTATGTAAAGGCCTTCGTGGGAGTCTCGATTGCATTTGCGCTTTTCGGGACCGTGTTCTCAGCGATCATCGCGCTGCTTCTGAAGAAAAAACCGGGGATGAGTATCAACGAATGCTGAGCGCCTCGCTCACTAAACCCTTCTGCTCCTGCACATGAATCGCATAAGAACCGGTGGCCGGACTTGCCGAAGGAGAGCGGCCAATGTAGCGCGGGCGTTCGCAGCGCGGCAAAAGGTTCTCGAGACGTGATTCCATGAATGTCCAGCCGCCCATGTTCTTCGGCTCTTCCTGACACCACACCAGTTCTTTCGCGTTCGGATAAAGAGCGATCGCTTCAGTCAAGGCTCGCAAAGGGAAGGGATAGAACTGTTCGACGCGGATGATGGCGATGCGATCGTCATCAGATTTGTTTGCGCCCTCCCTAACGGTCGGGCTGCTGCCGCGTGCTGCATTCAGATCGTAGAAGACCTTGCCGCTGCACAGCACGATCCGTTCGACTCGCGTAGCCTCCTTCACTTCTGTGTCTTTGATGATCGGTTCGAAACCCCCGGTGGTTAACTGCTCTAAAGACGAAGCCGCGGCCGGCAGACGGAGCAAACTCTTCGGTGTCATCACGACCAGCGGGCGCTCGAAGCCGGGCCGCACCTGTCGCCGCAGCAGATGAAAATATTGCGCGGCCGTTGACGGATAACAGACCTGCAAATTATTTTCGGCGCAAAGTTGCAGAAACCGCTCCAGCCGCGCGCTCGAGTGCTCCGGTCCCTGGCCTTCGTACGCGTGCGGCAGCAGCAGCGTCAAACGCGACGTCTGCTTCCACTTGTCTTCGCTGGCAGCGATGTATTGATCGATGATCGACTGGGCGACGTTGTTGAAATCGCCGAACTGCGCTTCCCACATCACCAGCGCGTCCTGGGCGACGACCGAATAGCCGTATTCGAATCCGAGCACGCCTGCTTCTGAAAGCGAGCTGTCAAAAACTTCGAAGCGTCCCTGCGGAGATTCTGGCGAACGAAGTTCAGAGAGCGGCGACCACGCCTCGCCCGTCTGGGTGTCGTAAAGAACCGCGTGGCGCTGACTGAAAGTGCCGCGACCGGAATCCTGCCCGCTCAGACGTACGTGCCTGCCTTCGAGCGCCAACGAGCCGAACGCCATCGCTTCCGCGAACGCCCAATCGGTTGGCACACCACCTGCGCCCATCTTCGCGCGGCGCGCGAGTTGGCCGACCATTTTCGGATTCAGATTGAAGCCTTCAGGCACGACGGCAATCTGCTGGGTGATTCCTTTGATAACCTCGGCGGCGACGCCGGTCTCAACCAAATCAGAGCCGTCGAGTTCGGCTACCAGCACGGCCGGCTCTTCCGCAGCCTTCGCACCTGCCGCGATTTCCTTCGCGCGCGCCAGCGCGTCTTCATAACGACGCACGCGTTCTTCGATCAATTGATTCACGCCGGCTTCATCAATCACGGCTTCGCGAATCAGTTGCTGCGCATATTTGGCCCGCACGCCGGGATGTTCCCTGACTCGCTGGTACATTAGAGGCTGCGTGTAACTCGGCTCATCAGTTTCGTTGTGACCGAGTTTGCGAAAGCCGACCACGTCCAGCACGATATCTTTCTTGTACGCCTGGCGATAATCCAGCGCGATGCGCAGCGCGCGATACGCGGCCTCAGGGTCGTCGCCATTGATATGAAAAATCGGAATCTGAGTCATGCGCGCGACGTCGGTCGAATAGATTGATGAGCGCCCCTCTTCGGGCGAGGTGGTGAATCCGATTTGATTATTGATGATGATGTGAATCGTGCCACCCGTGCGATAGCCGCGAAGCTGAGCGAGTTGCAGCGTCTCCATCACGATGCCCTGGCCGGCGAATGCCGCGTCCCCGTGCAGCAGAACTGGCAGGGCGCGCTTCATCGCGTCTTCGCGTTTAAGATCCAGACGCTCGCCCATAGTCTCCTGCGTCGCCCGGGTCATGCCTTCAACCACCGGATCGACGGCCTCCAGGTGGCTGGGATTCGGCGAGAGCGTCAGCCGAACTGTCTTGCCGCTCGCGGTTACGCGCTCGCCCTTTGCGCCCTGATGATATTTGACGTCGCCTTCATCGGCAGGGAACTCCGGATGAATTGAACCTTCGAACGAGGTAAAGATGCGCTCGCAGAAATGCCCGATGACGTTCGCCAGCACATTCAAACGGCCGCGGTGCGCCATCCCCATCGTTATGTCTTCGACGCCGAGGTCGCCGGCGCGCTCGATCAATTGATCGAGCAGCGGAATGATCGTTTCGCAGCCTTCGATCGAAAAACGCTTCTGTCCGAGGAACTTTGTGTTCAGAAAGCGCTCGAACTGCTCGGCGGAAATCAGTTTCCAAAGAATCTGTTTCTTAATTTCAACGGCGATTGGCTCGGGATCAACCAGTTCGCGGCGAATCTGTTCGCGCAGCCAGAGTTTTTCTTCCTTGCTTTGAATGTGGCGATACTCGATGCCGACTTTGCCGCAGTATGCACGCTGCAAAATGTCCAGAATCTCGCGCAGCGTCGCCGTCTCAGTTCCGCCCAGCCCGCCCGTAATGAACAATCGATCGAGATCCCAAATCGTAAGGTTGTAAGTTTCGATGTCCAGCTCGGGATGATAGAGCAGCGGCATCGCGTGCAATGGATCGATGTCAGCGATTAAGTGGCCACGGACTCGATAAGCATTTATCAATTCCATCACGCGCGCCTGCCGCGTCGACTGCTCGTGCATCTGATCGGCGCCTGCAAAGAAGGGAGTGCGATCGATGTTCCAGCGCAGCGGCGGATGGGGAATACCCAGATCGGCGAAGATGTCGTCGTAGAAGCGCTCTTTGCCGATCAGCAATTCGTGCACGCGCGCCAGAAACGATCCCGACTCCGCGCCCTGAATGATGCGATGATCGTAAGTGCTGCTGATCGTAACGCTACGGCTGACGCCGAGTTGCGAAAGGACCGCGGGAACCATCGCCTGATATTCTGCCGGATATTCAATCGCGCCGGTGGCGATGATGACCGACTGACCCGCCATCAGCCGCGGCGTGGACGCCACCGTGCCGATCGTGCCGGGATTGGTGAGCGAAATCGTCGTGCCCTGGAAGTCTGGAATTTGCAGCCTGCCTGCGCGCGCGCGCTTGACCACGTCGTCGTAAGCAGCGAGAAATTCCGAGAAGGTAAGCTTATTTGCGTCCTTGATGTTCGGAACCAGCAGCGCGCGGCTGCCGTCTTTCTTTTGCAGATCGATCGCGATGCCCAAATTCACGGATTCACGCCGGAGTCGCGACGGCTGTTCGTCGATCACGCCAAAGCCGTCGTTGAGCTGAGGGAATTCCGCCAGCGCGCGCACGATCGCCCAGGCGATCAAGTGTGTGTACGAAGCTTTGCGTCCGCCTTGATCGCTCAGATGACGATTGATCAGACGGCGATTTTCATCGAGCAGTTTTACCGGAATGCGTCTTTGCGAAGTTGCCGTCGGAACCGCGAGACTCGCTTCCATGTTCTCGACGATCTTGAGCGCGGCGCCGCGAATCGGCGTGGCTTCGAAGTCTTCGGTTTCTTTTGGTGCTGGTTTCGGTGTCGCGACCGCACCCTTTGCGCGCGCAGGTTTCGCTGCCGTAGCTGCTCCGTCGCCGTCAGCCTGCGAAGACACAATGTCGCCGGCTTTCGGAAATTCTGAAACCACAGGCTCGCCAACCAGCTCGGCAAAATACGCGCGCCACGATTGATCAACCAGCGCGGGGTCGCTGCGCCAGCGGGCGAGCAAAGCTTCGACATAGGTCGCGTTCGCGCCGAAGTTTTCCGCGATGACTTCTGATAGATCAGTTGTGGTTTGCTGTTCGGCCAAGATTGCGTGTGCTTTCTGTTTCGGGTTTTGCGGTTCGTTGCGACCTAGATTAGCACCTTCTGTTGGCGATTGCATCCAGCGGAAATCGGAAGAATTTGCTCGAAATAACCCGCCTCCAGTGATATTGTATGCGGCCATTCGAACCTGAGTTGGCAAAGATACCGATGGACGCTGCATGACTGACGAAATTCCGGAAAGACGCGCTGGACTGAAGACCGCGCTGGTTTTCGCGATGTTGTTCGCCGTGCTCGGCGCGGTCGTAGTCTTTGCTTATTACGCAACCTTCTTGCGCCCGATCACGACGGTGATTTTGGTTCGGCACGCCGAGAAGGTTATCGATCCGAATAATTCTGATCCGGATCTCAGTCCGGCAGGCCAGGTGCGCGCACAGGAACTGGCGCGTATGTTTGGCGACTCGGGAATCAATGCGATCTATGCGACGCAGTACAAACGGACGCAGGAGAGCGTGAGACCTTTAGCTGATCGTTTAGGTTTGCCGGTGAACCTGGTTGATTCGAAGAAGACGCCGGAACTGATCAAGCAGCTTCTTTCAGATCATCGTGGTCAGACAATTCTGGTCGCGGGCCATAACAACTCGGTGCCGGAAATTATCGCGGCCCTTGGCGGTCCGACTTATCCGACTATTCCTGAAAGTGAATACGATAATCTTTACCTCGTGACCGTCTATCGAACCGGCAAAGCGAAGGTCGTGAAGATGAAGTACGGCGCTCCGTAAGAGCGCAATGTCTATAGATAGTATCAATTCTGTCTTTTATCAGCTCCGGGAGGAGCGAAATGTTCGCTCGGGCTCTTCTGACATTTCGCTCCTCCGGAGCGTGCGAAGCTCCAATACGCAGTGGTCTATAAACATCTCGTCCCTCCGGGACTGTTTGAGAGCAGGGCACCAGCACTCACTGATCAAATCAACCAACGAGGATTCAATGAAAAAATCGAGACGCAATTCAATCAACCGTCGCGCCTTCGTCAAACTTCTGCCCGCGGCCGGCGCCGCCGGATTGACGGTGGCAAATCTGCCTTTGAAAGCGATCGCCCAAACGCCGACGCCAACTCCT
>DATGVD010000259.1:0-2885 GCA_035300785.1 Pyrinomonadaceae bacterium
GATGGTGGCGGACATCGATCAGGCTTTGATGCGGCTGGACGAAGGAAGCTATGGACTGTGCGTGCGCTGCGGCAAAACGATTGACGAACGCCGGCTTGAGGCCGTTCCCACAGCTCGTTATGACGCTGCCTGCCAGGCCGCGATCGAACTTGCGAATGGTAAGAACGAGCGGCCGACAATCTAATTCGGCTTTTGAAAAAAGAAAGTTTAGCCCGCTAAGCCCTGCCGTTAGCCATCGCCTTTCGATAATCATCGCCCTCGATCACCACAGTCTTGCACATCTCGTAGAGTCTTGAGCGCAGCGCCGTGCCAATGCGATCCTCGAGGATCTCGCCGATATCTTTTTCGTTCTTGCGCGTGTCGAGATAATTGGTCGTGAAGATCGTCAGCCGCTTGTCATTGTAGCGGGTGTTGATTATCTGCATCATCGTGTCGCGCACCCAGTCGGTTGGCTTTGACGCGCCCAGTTCATCGAGCACCAGGACCTCAGCGTCGAAAACCGGCTGAAGCACTTTCAATTCTGAAGTCTGCGAAACAGGATTGTAGGAGTCCTGGATTTGTCGCAGCAAAGCTCCGAACTGATAGAACAAGCCGTGCACCTGATAGCGCTCAATGAGCTCGCGGAGAATCGCCACCGCGAGGTGGGTCTTGCCGACTCCCACCGCACCGATGAAGACTAAACCGCGGCCATCAATCACCGGATAGTCGTCAAGTATCCGCTGAGCTTCGGCTTTGGCGATCCATTTTGAAGTCTCAGAGTCGGCAGCTTTGTAATCCTGCAACGTGCAATGTTGATATCGCGGCGGAATATGCGCTGAGCGAAACAGACGCTGACGCTGATCCATAGTCTGGCAGCGGCAGCGCCGCGCGCCGACTTCGGGCACGACCTCCATGCCGGTCCCAAAACAATGTGGACAGTCAGGGTCCTGAACCTGCGTCGAGCCTTCCGTTTCCGGACGTTCGTCGGACGCAGGGGCCGTTCCGTCGGCCGCGCCCGTTACGATTCTCAAACGCTTACTCTTTGACTTCTCTGATGGCATCGTCAGAAAACTATTTGGCGAAATCCTTCAACTAGTGTTTATCCGTTAGAGCGTGCGCTGATTATAGCATCGCCACGGCCAGACTGACTGAAGTCGAGCATTTATTTCTCTGGCGCGCAGATTTCAAGGTCGAAAGGCGAAGGGGAGTTGCGGTTCTCTCGCGGAAGCAAGGTAGTGGGTCAGTTTGGTTGTGGCACGCGCCATCTTGCGGGTGGTTCGCGGACGGGACGCCCGTGCCACCCTTTTCAAACTGACCCATTACAGAAGCAATGCCAACTTGCATTTTTATTGAGGGCTGGGTAAACAATGCTCTAACCAATAATTGGATAGTTATGAACTTCATTCAACGATTACTGAACAAATTTGGTTTGGCTAACGCTCACGCCGATCGGCACCCGATCCGGATTTTCCTGCTGGAAGACGACGAGCGGCGTTGCGAATGGTTTGCCAAACGCTTCAAGGGCGATGAGCTTGATGTCGCCTGCGACGTCGAGCGGGCGAAGGAATTATTGCAGACGCGAACATATGATTCGATCTTTCTCGATCACGACCTGATGCCCGAACACTACGGCGCGACCGAGTCCGACGATGAGCGCACGGGCTATGCGATTGCGGCGTTTCTCGCTTCGCGTCCTGACCTTCAGCGGGCGGCAACTATCATGGTGCACAGCTTTAATGCCGACGGCGCGATGCGCATGGTCGAAGAACTTCGCGGCGCCGGTCGACATGCCGAGTACATTCCATTTCATTTCCTGGAAGATCGAATTCGAAATTTCTGGCCGCGGTGAAAGGCAAAAGAGCGAAGGGCAAAGAGCGAAGAGAGCTTTTACTCCCTTTGCCCTCTGCTCCTTGCTCGTTTGGTGGCCAGGGACGGAATCGAACCGCCGACGCCGGCCTTTTCAGAGCCGCCTACCGAATCGCCGAAGTGGTTTGAAATCAATGGACAGTCCCTAAGCCTGAAGCGCTTATGGCATAAGCGATTTGGGATGGTTTAGTGTGTTCGGGGCCGTTCCAGGGTCTTTGATGTTCGCGTATTGTTCGCGCCTGCCGAGTCTCTGTATCACGCCCTCGTCGATCAATCGGCCTGAATGAGTCTTCCTGTGCGTAGGGTAGTGCTGCTGACCAGTTCGCGAGAAGCCGGACCCCGTCGCGCATCGGCATCATTACTTCGTGTTTGGTGTAGTGACTCTTGCTGTAATCTGGGCTGCATAAACCACCCCGGTGCTATAGATCAAAATAGGATCGTCTTTTCGTTCGCGACAGTCTTTTCGTTCGCGATGTCTTTTCGTTCGCGATTGCGCTTAGCGCATTGTCGTGTTACTTTACCGACCGACCGACCGACCGACCGTCCGGTAGCTTTACGTTCGAAGTGAGCCTATGTTTCGTCGTTGGGCAAGTGTCGTGCGCCGGGAGGATTTGATAAATGACCCGCGTTGCCGCGATGACCTGACGCGCGCGAATAATCATGAGTTGATTACGGAGGTCATGAATAACTGGTGCGCCGAGCGCACAGGAGATCAAGCCATCGCAGAGCCTCAGCGGGCCCGCGTTCCCTGTGGGCCCGTCTACGACCTCGATGAAGTGCTCAAGGATCCGCAAGTGAGGGCGAGAAAGATGATCGGCAAAATGGAGTTTTCCGGGAGCGCGAAACGCGTACCGATTGCCGGTACGCCTTTGCAGCTGAGCGCGACTCCATCTGCGCTGCGGCGCAACGCGCCGGCGCTGGGCGAACATACCGCTGAGGTCTTATCCGAACTGGATTTTTCGCCAAAAGAGATCGAGTCATTTCGCCGAGTGAGTGCAATCTAGTGCCAAACAACTTAAGGAGCGATTAAGAATCATGAA
>DATGVD010000260.1:0-6704 GCA_035300785.1 Pyrinomonadaceae bacterium
ACGCTCAAGTGGCAGCATTCAGAAATGTTTGAGTCCTTCCCGCAACAGAATAGGCGTGACGCGCAGTTGGCGGATTTTTTCAGACGGCAAGGCGTGCCGCCCGAGCAGATGGTTTACCTGCAGGATGAGCAGGCAACGACGCGCCGCGTAAGAAATGAGTTTTCAGAGATGTTGGCGCGCATCAAAGATGGCGATTTTCTCTTTGTTTACTTCACCGGCCACGGCTATAAGTCCGATGATGAGCGCCAGACTTTCTTTGCGACTTATAACGCGAGCGACAAGGTGCCCGGCTGGTCAACTGAATCCATCGTCAACGATATCAACCAGAGTTTCAGAGGCTCGCGGGTCCTGTTGGCGGCCGACTGCTGTTATTCGGGAAGCCTCTTGAAGGAAGCTCGCCGCTTGAACGATGGCGTCTCTTATGCGTGCCTGACTTCTTCTCTGGCTAACCAACTCTCGACGGAACATTGGACGTTTACCGAATCGTTGTTGGCCGGTCTGAGAGGGAGAGCATACGAGGACACCAACGGCGACGGGGAAATCACGCTCGGCGAAATCGCTGACCACACCAGGGAAGACATGGCCTTTGCTGAGGAACAACGGTCTTCGTTTGCCACCCGCGGAAATTTCTCGCGCGATACCATTCTGGCAACTGCCGCCCCAAGGTCGAGCGCCGAGCTGGGGAAAAGAGTCGAAGTGCGCTCAGAAGGCGACTGGTACAAAGCCCTGATCACCGATGCCCGAGCCGGACAATTCCGCGTTCATTATTACGGATTTGAAGTTTCTGACGATGAATGGGTGCTGCCCGGGCAAATTCGCAATTCAAAGATTGTGGCCGGCGCGTCAGGTGAAATCATATGGGACCGTCAGACAGAACCAAACGGAGCTCAAGAACCGGCGGGCGAACGCAACCGGCGCCGGAACGCCTGGATTAGCGCCCCCAGCACGTGGAGCCATTAAAATCTTTCGGAGCTTCCACACGTTCTGTGGAAAAGTGTGTGAAGATCGGCTCATGGCGTGTCACAAGTTTTTGTCTTCGCAACACTTCCAGCAAATTGCACTCGCGAGTAACATGGCTTGATGTTTTTTCAGTCAAAAACTTGCATTCGCGAAATGGGCGCAGTTGGTAGATGAAATTTCTTAGCTCTCCCACGACTAAATTGATTATCGGGCTGCTTTCGTTCGCCGCGCTAGGTCTTTCGTCGGCATGCGTCAAGCGTCAGCGCGAAAGTAGTTTGTCTAATCAACTGCCAACCAGGGCCGCGCCACCGAACCAAGTCCCTTCGGAAACCCCAACCCCAAGGCGAATCAATATCAACACTGCGTCGGCCGAAGAGCTTGAGAAGCTGCCCGGCATTGGCCGTGGCTTCGCCCAACGGATCCTCGAGCACCGCGAAAAGTGGGGGGCCTTTCGCCGACCCGAGCACCTCATAATGGTTCGCGGTCTCAGCGACAAACGCTTTCGCGCGCTGCGAGATTTGATAACGGTTGAATAGGCTCTGGCTCCGTTAGGAGCCAAATGTCTATAGACCCGGCATTATCAATCTGGAAATGCTCAGAGCGGAGCGAAATGCATGCATCTCGCTCCGCTCTGAGCTTGGGAAATTTTTGATGCCGGGCTATAAACATTTCGTGCCTAACCGCGCTGAAAACATCATGCCGAATCTCACTCAACTCCGTCTCGCGGCGCGGGAGATCTTTAACGAAGCGTTGGCCGCGGTTGATGCCGGCGCGGCTGTGCGCCGCGCCGTTCGGCTTGAAAGCTCGCTCTTGAGCGTCTGCGATACCGTAATCGATTTATCTACTCAACAACCCGTCTACTCCATCGCAATCGGCAAGGCTGCCTTCGCAATGGCTTCGGCGCTTCAAGAGATACTAGGTGAAAGACTGACCGCCGGAGTGGTCGCTGGGTACTTAACCGCGAGTCGTAACTCGCGGGTGAAACGGCCGGAAGTTTCCAACTCGCGCCACAGGATTTTTCAAGGCGGACACCCAGAGCCAAACGAACAAAGCCTCGCCGCGGCCCAGGCATGCTTTGACTTACTGAAATGTGCCGACAACGAAGGCGCGCTCATCTTCTTCCTGATCTCCGGAGGCGGCTCGGCGATGCTCGAGTGGCCGGTCAGCGAAGACATTACGCTGGCTGATTTGCGCGCGGCTAATAGAGCGCTCATCAACTGTGGCGCTTCGATTGGTGGGATCAACGCCGTGCGCCGCGCTTTCTCGGCGGTAAAAGGTGGCCGCCTGGCAGATCGGGCTTCGCGCTGCGACCAAATTACCTTGATCGTTTCCGACGTTCCTCTGGGAGAAGAAGCGAACGTCGCCTCAGGTCCGACGCTCGCGCCACCCAACGATGCGCTGGACCCGCGCGAGGTGATAGCCAGATTTGATCTTCGCTCCCAACTGCCCGAAACAATCCTTCGGGCCATCGATGCTGAACCTCCCGTCGCCTCAGGTTCAAGTGATTCCACATCGCCGCGCCGGCATTTCGTAATCCTCGATAACCAGAGCGCGCTCGAAACCGCCGCCGAAGCTGCTCGCCGGCACGGCTTCGTCGCCGAAATCGCTGAAGACATTTCAGATCAACCAATCGCAGATGGCTGTTCGTCTCTTTTGCAACGGCTGGGTCAGCTTCGCGAATGCGCGCGCCGCAAGCCAAACACAAGTGAAGCAGTTTGTCTCATCTCCGGAGGCGAGTTCGCGTGCCCCGTTCGTGGCAAAGGCATTGGCGGACGGAATCAGGAAACGGCTCTGCGCCTGTCTATGTCGCCGGGCTGGCCCAACTCTGAACCGTTTGCGGCCCTCTGTGCCGGCACGGATGGAACGGACGGCAACAGCCCTGCAGCCGGCGCGATTGTTGACGACACAACGATCGAGCGAGCGCGCGCAATCGGGCTCGATCCACAGGACTTTCTCAATCGCAGCGATGCCTATTCGTTCTTCGTCGCCCTGGGTGACGTGATCGCCACGGGCCCGACGGGAACAAATGTTCGTGACATTCGAATCTTGCTTACAGATCCAGGACCGGTCACGGTAGCAGGCAGGTGATTTTAGTCGCGGCAAATCTTGACTCTCAGGTAAGCGGGGAATATAAAGCTAACCGTGAATGCGGAGCTCGCACCCGCTGGCTACCGCAAGCGGTTTCGGTAATCTGGCAGGAGGTCACGTTGGCGGTTCAACTTCACTCAGACGAAACAGCTGCCGAACCCGGTTGTAGCTTCTCGTTCAAAGATCTTACCGACGCCCTGAACGCCCGCACGTCGATTCCTTCCCTTCCCGAACTCAACGAACTGATGGAGCGCACAGAGATCTCGTCCGACGAGTTGCGGCCGTACCTCGGCTTCAAGACCGGCAACTATTCGCGGCACCGGGTAATGAAGAACGAGTTTGTCGAGATGCTGGTGCTTTGCTGGAAGCCGGGTCAGCGCACGCCGATTCACGATCACAACGGATCGCATGGCACGGTCTTCATTCATGACGGCATTCTGTGGGAGACCACTTTCGACTATGACACCGTGACGGGCTTGGCTTATCGAGCACACCGGGAGCTGCGTGGCGGCGGACTGACTGCTTCGGAAGTTCCGGACATTCATCAGCTCGGCAATCCCGACGTCAGTGGATGTGACTTGATCACGATTCACATTTATGCGCCACCGTTGGGAGTGCTGAAGACTTACAAACTCGGCAGCTCGACGATCGATCTCTATACGCCTGCGGATCCCGATTTTCTGTGATTTCCTTTCACTGGGGTACAAACGTACTAACCTTCAAATCCTGGCCGTCAGTCGTCACTGTAATCGTTCCCCGCTGACCGGTGGTCATCACTTCCGCGCCGCTCGCGCGCCAACGCTCGACCACTTCTTTGTGCGGATGCCCAAAGATCGAAGTACGACCAACTGAGATAACTGCGAGCGATGGACGCGACGCCGCCACAAATGGCGGCGTCGAAGAAGTCCTGCTGCCATGATGCGCGACTTTGACGATGTCGCTGCGCAAATCCACGCCTTCATTTAAGATCGCACTCTCGGCTTGTTTTTCAATGTCCGCGGTGAACAAAAGCGCCCTATCACCAAAACGAATCCGCACAACCAGCCCATCATTGTTGGCAGATGGCGCATTCACGTCCCCGCTTGGCGGTGGCCACAAAACCTCGGCCGTGACGTTGCCAAAGTGCAAGAGGTCGCCGGCGCCAATCTTCTCAATCGAGACGCCGGCCTCTTTCATCGTGGCGGCAAACCGGACGTATTCAGGATCGTCGGGTGGCGTGCGCGCCACAATCGCGCTCCGCACCTTGAAATTGCGCGCCACGTCGTTCAGTCCGTCGATGTGATCCGCGTCGGCGTGCGTCGGCAGCAGGTAATCAATTCGAGCTAGCCCGCGCGCCCAGAGAAACTCAGACACCACGCCCTCGCCGATGCTGCGCGTGTCGCGCTGGAATGGTTCGTCGCTGTCGCCGTCAGGGTCGCCGCGATTCATGTTCGGGCGTCCGCCTCCATCAATCATCAGGGTCGTGCCATCCGGCATCGTCACCAACGCCGAATCGCCCTGGCCCACGTCGAGGAAATCGACATGAAGTCTTCCATCCGGCCGCGCCGCGCTGAACGGATGCCAAACGATCACGCCGAAGATGGCGGTGAATGAGGCGGCGGCAATGCGAACTTTGTGCGGCGAAATCATAAGGCTTGCGCCTCTCGTGATCGAAACAGGTCGCAGCGGATTCCATCGCGCTAACGCAGAGATCAAGAAAGCGAGTGGCAAGTAGTAGAGAACATAAACGCAGCCAGGCCATCCCGAGTAATGCGGCAGTCGCACCGACGCAATGCCCAGCCGAGTGAACGGATCGACCAGATGAGTCATCAGCCAGTTCACTCTTTCGGCCAGCATGATCAAAGGCCACGCCAACCACGCGCTAACGTGCGAAATAAGAATGCCTGCGAGAGAGACGAAGGCAAGCATCGCCATCAACCCACCGACGAAAATGTTCAGCACCGGTGAAGCCAACGAAAGACGATGAAAGTAGACGACCATCAACGGAGCGATTCCGAGTTGCAGGCTCGCCGATACAATGATAGCCAGCGCGGCAAAGCGCAGAAATCTCTGGACATGCCACTGCTCGAGTTTCGCCGCGATGGGAGTCTTAAAAAGCCGGTAACTGATATTTGAAGCCGCCATCTCGTTGCGCCAGTCGCGCTCGCTCCAGAACAGTGCTTCGGAGAACACTCTGAACCAACGCGGGCCGGCCGGCGGGTAAGGCGTTTCGCCAGTTGGCCTCCATGAGCCAACCTCGCTCATCCTGCGCAGCAGGGGCGCCGCGATTAACGCGATCGGGAGGACCGACAGAAAGGTTAGCTGAAAGGCCGGATCAAAAAGATCTCCGGGCCACCAAATGAGCAGCCCCAGCGCTGCCCCACCGATTGCATTCAGCGATCTTGCGCGCCGCGAGACAAGCGGCGCAAAGACTGCGAGCGTGAACATCAGCGCCGCGCGCACCACCGGCTCGTGCGCGCCGACGGCAATCGCGTAAGCCCATACGAAAGTCACCGCGCAGATGAACTGCAAGCTCCGGCGTCTGGTCATCCATCGGACGAGGAGGAACACAACACCGGCGACAAAACTGATATGCAAACCAGCGATCACCAAAACATGGAACGTCCCACCGGCGCGAAACCGATCTGCCGAGGCATGTGAGACGTTGAAGCGATTTCCGAGCAGTGCCGCGTCCAACACCCCGGCAGTTTCCGCTGAGAACTTAGAGGCGAATTCCTTTTCCAGACGTTGACGCCATTCGTAAAGCCACACCAACGGCAGAAACACGCGTTCATCATCCAGACGTTCAATCAGCAGCGGACTCTTGATAACGCCCGTGGCGTCAAAGCCTTTGCGCTCCAGATACTCGGTGAACGGCGAAACGCCCGGATTGCGAAACTTGTCTTCGCGATCGAGCGTGGTCATTACGCGGACCCCCGCGCCGTGACGCAACTCCAGCGCTTCGTACTCGCTCGCTACTTTCTGTTCGCTCACAGGCGCGACCAGGAAGACAGTTCCAGTGGCGTCGCGCTCCAGGCCCTTGAATCTAATTCTCTCCGCTTTGAACGTCAGATAGAAACTCTGTGGCGCAAGTTCCGGCTCACCCAAAACAACGCCCGTCAGCTCCACCGGATCGCCGGGCGCGATGATGCCTTCGTCTTGCAACCGCGCGATGCGGTCCGGCGCGATAGGCCGCGAATCAATTAACGAAAGGACAAGACCAGCGCAGAACAATGCGGCAACTACTGAAAGGGTTGCCGGCAAGAGTTTCCCGTTCGCCAGGAACCAAACTGAAACAATTACGAGAACTACACCAACTGCAATGCTGATCGGAAGCAGAGGCGACCACAGGTGCGCAAGTGAATGACCGGCAAGAATTCCGAGGGCGAGCGCGAACCCAAGGACAGTTAAAGGATTCGACGCGAAGCGAGCTTGCGGAAGGTCAGTCATGTTCTCTGGCCCAACCCCTCGATCGACAGCGAAGGGGCCGCGAGAACATATCAAATCCGATTACACAGGCGACAGCGATGCCAATGCACATTTATTGGCAGCGCACAACGCGCGCGAAACAATTAACTTAAGATGTAGTTGAGATAATCGTGGCAAGACGAGCACTGAACATCGGCTGGTATTTTCGGCTTAGCCTACGACAATGTGAGTTTCAGAAGTGGGTGCGA
>DATGVD010000261.1:0-12313 GCA_035300785.1 Pyrinomonadaceae bacterium
CTGCGGCGGCAACTGCGCGAGTTGTGGCCGAGCGCTCGTCCGGTGCCGTAGCGGGGAAATCGATACTGGTGTTATGTGGTCGCGGAAACAACGGGGGTGATGGCGCGGCGACAGCTCGAATGCTCGCGCTTGCTGGAGCGAACGTCGACATAGTCCTGCTGGGAAGGGTGGAAGATACCCGGGCAGACGCACGAACAAATTTTGCGAGCCTGCAAGATCTGGCTATCGGTGGGTCCATCAAGTTCTTCGAATGTTGTTCGGATGACGACTGGAGCGCGCTAATAAACAATGAATTGGGGAACGCTGAATTTAAGGAACCCTACACAGTAGTGGTTGATGCCTTATTCGGCACCGGACTGACGCGGCCACTAGAAGGCGTTTATAGGGAAGCCGTCAGATACCTGCGCCAGCTTTGTGACCCTGGCAACGAAAGTAAGTCGAGTCCTGCCGCCGTAATCTCGATCGATATTCCTTCCGGACTGAATTCCGATTTGGCCCAACCGGTGGGCGAGGCAGTCCGTGCGGACGTTACCGTTACGATGACGGCGCCAAAACCTGCGAACGTTTTGCCTCCCGCCGCCGGCTACAACGGCAAATTGATCGTGGCGGATATCGGTTCGCCGGTTGAAATAATCCAGGAAGCAAGGTCCAGACTCTTTGTGACGGAAGCCGGTGATGCGCGCCGCTGGTTAGTTCAGACCCGCTACACGCCTGATTCTCACAAGAACACACACGGTCATGTGCTGGTGATCGGCGGCTCGCGCGGGTTTACTGGAGCAGCCGCACTTTGTGGGAACGCCGCCATGCGTTCCGGTGCCGGTCTTGTGACGGTAGCGACCCCCGTGTCCGTGCAGCCTTTGGTGGCCGCGCAGGTAATGCCGGAGGTGATGACTGCATCCCTCGCAGAAACCGATCGCGGCGCGGTCAGTGATACCGCACTCGACTATGCTAAGAAATTGGCGACGCGCGCCGATGTGATCGCTATCGGACCGGGATTGTCGTCGGAAGATGAGCGCACGCGTAAATTTGTGCGGACCGTTGTTGAGCAGCGAGACACGCCGGTTGTTATCGATGCTGATGGATTGAACTGCCTGGCACCGTGGCCAGACGGACTGCTCGGATCAAGTGATCTTCCAGTTATCCTAACGCCGCATCCGGGTGAAATGTTGCGCTTGATGGGCACGGATGATAGGTCGCTCCTCGATGATCGCGTCGCCGCCGCGCGCGAGTTTGCTGTTGCTCACGAAGTGATCCTGGTTCTGAAGGGAACGCGCTCACTGATCGGTGCGCCGGACGGGCGGGTTTTCGTCAACCCAACGGGGAACGCGGGCCTCGGTACCGCGGGCGCCGGCGACACGTTGACGGGAATAATCGCAGGTTTTCTGGCACAGGCTTATGCGACTTTGCGAAGCAAGGCCGACGCCCTTGAGACAATCATCGCCGCCCTTTACATCAGCGGTTTGGCGGGCGATCTGGCGGCGCAAGAAATTGGGATGCGTACGATGGTCGCTTCGGATATTCGAGAACACCTCAGTGCAGCGATCTCTTCCCTCGATCCCAGAGGCGAATTACCAAACTAACAATGTTCGTTGGCTTGGATGGTGACCATGACTGTGACCGGACCATCAATTATCACCGGGGAATTCGTTTCGACAACCGAACGCGAGACTTTCGACCTGGGCGCCAGTATCGGTGCAGCGCTTACCGGTGGCGAGCTCATTCTTCTCAACGGCCCCTTGGGCGCCGGCAAGACGGTCCTGGTGAAAGGTATTGCGCACGGGCTCGGCCTGAGGGAAGAAGACGTCACTAGTCCATCGTTTACTTTGGTTAATCCTCACCAGGGTCGGCTACTTCTTTACCACATCGATCTCTATCGCCTGGAGGCGGGCGCAGCGGCGGCATATGCGGTTGATCTCGATGAGATCCTGACGGATGAAAAGGCGGTCGCAGTAATCGAATGGGCCGACCGTCTGGGACATTATCCGCTGCCGCCAGGAGTCTGGCGAGTCTTGATTTCAGGAGATGGCGACTCAGCCCGCGACCTTTCAATTACACGGCTCTGAAGCGAACCTGTGGAATTCTGATCTGCCATCTCGCGGAATGCGGCGCCCATAGCAAATAAACCGAACATCAGTCCTAGCGACCTGTCACAAAGACCGAACCCGCCAAATGCCGACCCACCCAGTGAGGGCTCACCTCAGAGCAGAGCGAAAAACCCTAAGAAAAAGCTAAAGAATCGGCTGTTCAAAAACAAAAAACATGGTGGCACGGCCGTTGCTCTAAGGGCACTCGACCGTGAACTGTGCTCCCTGGACCAGTTTCCGGGTTTGCGAGGCTAAAAAAGGACGAAAATGAGCAAAACAAATAGAATCAAACGTTATCGAGTCGCCACGTGGCTGACCAGTCTCTCGCTTATGGTTTCGTTGTGCTTAGGCATCCTGGTAACCGACCGGGCCAGCGCACAATCGACGCCGGGCGTATCTCCGAGCACTAATCAGTCGGCGCCCCCGAACCAGGTAACCTATCCGGAACTCGCACGGTATGCCACCGATTTGACGGAACTGGCACGTGCCGGCCGCCTTGAGCCGGTCATGGGACGCAATGCCGAGATTAGCCGAACTATATCGATTCTATCTCGAGACATCCATCAGAACCCCGTGTTAATTGGCGAAGCGGGTCCTGGGGTTGCGGCGATTGCCCAGGGTCTGGCGCTGAGAATTGCGACTGGAGAAGTTCCGGAAAGCCTGAGCGATAAGCGTTTGTTCAGTCTCAGCCTTGATGCCCTGGCTGCGAAGGCGAAGAATAGTGATGAGTTTACCGCTCGCCTGCAAGCCGTCTTGGCCGAAGTCGAAAGCGCCGACGGCCAGATAATCCTTTTTGTAGATCAACTTCATCAGTTCGTTGGAACTTATGCTGCACCCATCGCGACAGATGCCGTGCGGGCAGCGCTTGGGCGAAGCCGATTGCGGATCGTGGGCGCAACCACATCTATCGCCTACGCCGAATATATCGCCAGCGATGCTTCCATCTCGCGCTTTTTCCAGCCGGTGCAGGTCAGTGATGGTGTGAACGGTGCGGACAGCACGGATGCTCAGAAGACTGACAACAAGGGTAATGACAACAGCGACAACAATGACCGGCAGTTCAAGGGAGCCAAGCTCTCACCCGATTTACGCGAAATGATCCAGAACGCCGGCTCACGCGATCGCGTCAGCCTGATTCTTCAAGCCGACGACCTCAGCAGGCTCGGCAAGCTCCTGAAGGCCAACGGCGTGCGTGTGGATGCAAGTTATCCGAAACTGGGAGCGGTCAAGATCGAAGCGCCTGTTGGCGTACTTGAGAAGTTGGCGGCGAATGGCAATACCCGTTACTTGTCTGTGAACCGGCAAGTTCAGTCGCTGGGTCACGTCACCGCAACGACTGGCACAGACCAGGCGCGCAGACTAACGACGGCGACGACGACGATTTCGTCACTGGGTGTGCCCATGACGACTACTACGACTACCGTGTTCGACGGAACTGGAATCGGCGTCGCCATACTTGATTCCGGCATGGAAACCAGTCATAGGGCGTTTCTTGGGAAGGACAATCAATCCCGCATAGTTGTCAGCCAGGATTTCACTGGCGAGAACCGCGTCGACGACCCATACGGTCACGGAACCCACGTTGCTTCAATTGCGGTAGGCAACGGCCGAATCGCGATGGGCGCATACACTGGTATCGCGCCGAACGCAAACATTGTCAATCTGCGCGTATTGAACTCTCAGGGCTTGGGCAGCGTGGCAGGAACGCTGGCCGCGCTCGATTGGGTCCTGAGTAATCGCACGACCTACAACATTCGTGTAGTCAATATGAGTCTCGGTACGCCGGCAGTTGATTCCTATTCAAATGATCCAATATGCCGCGCGGTTCGTCGGCTGGTTGATGCCGGGGTCGTGGTTGTTGCGGCGGCCGGCAACAATGGCAAGAACAGCGCAGGTCAGAAAGTCTACGGACAAATCCATTGTCCCGGCAACGAGCCTTCTGCCATCACCGTGGGAGCCGCAAACACCTATGGCACCGATGCTCGCAACGACGACACAATAACGACCTTCAGCTCACGTGGCCCGACCCGTAGTTACTGGACAGGCGCAGATGGCGTCAAGCACTACGACAACTTGATCAAGCCCGACCTGGTCGCGCCTGGCAACAAGATTGTTGACGCTGAATCGGACGGCAACCTTCTGGTAACCCAGAATCCGCAATTGGATGCCGGTGTCAGTTCCGCGGAGAATCGCCGAGAGATGAAGCTCAGTGGGACTTCGATGTCCTCGCCAATGGTCGCGGGTGCGGCAGCTCTGCTGCTACAGGCTAATCCCACGCTCACCCCGAACATGATTAAGGCCCTGTTGATGTACACGGCCCAACCGCTCAATGGCTTCAATACGTTTGAGCAGGGAGCTGGCGAACTCAACGTCGAGGGCGCGATGCGCGTAGCTCGTTTGGTGCGCGGGGATTTCGGAAGCAGCAAACCCATAGGGGCGCCGCTATTGACGACGTCGGTTCCGCCTGTACCTTCGACAACCATTGCCGGGTCTACCTTCACCTGGTCGCAGGGAATCCTCCTGGGCCGGCATTATGCAAAAGGCACCAGCCTGATTACGACGTATCAGCCTGTCTATGCCCAGGGCGTCATCGTCAGCGACGGCGTGATCATCAGTAACGGCATTATCGTCAGCGATGGCATTGTCGTCAGCGATGGAGTTGTCGTCAGCGACGGCATTGTCGTCAGCGACGGCCTCACCCTGAGTGATGGCGCTCCCTTCATCAACATGGGCATTATCGTTAGTGACGGCATCATCGTTAGTGATGGTTACCTTCTGGTTGACGGCGTTATCGTCAGCGACGGTATCATCGTCAGCGACGGCATCATTGTTAGTGATGTATATGTGCAGGCCCAGACAGCCATGCTCGGAGGCGATCCAGCCGACGGTTGCCCGGTATTAATCGATACCGGTGATGACTACCTCGACTACTAAGCCGTGACTTGTCGGAATCACCCACTGGTTGCCATCTAAGGATGAAGAGACAAAATGCTGCAACTTAGAAACGACAAACCAACCGTCCCTCTGGCCCCGGAACTCACTCCGTCGGTTGAGCCCCTCAAAGGCGAGCACGAGGCAGAAGTCCTGGATTTTCTTTCGGCTCATCCCCTCCTTACGTTCGTGATGACCGGCTGGATAAGGGACAATGGCCTCGTAAGCCAACTGAATCGCGGTACCTTCTACGGGTCGCGTAACCAACGTGGTGAACTGGACGGCGTCGCGCTAATCGGACACGTTACCTTGTTCGAAACCAAGTCCGAGAGCGCACTAGCTGAGTTCGCCAGACTTACCAACGCCTGTTCATCCGCCTTCGTGGTGATGGGCGAAACCCACAGAATGAGCTCCTTCCGCAATTATTTCCCTGAAGACAAGCGACCACGACTGATTTGCCGTGAGGCATTGTTTGAGCAGCGGTCCAAGGAGCGGGTGGAAGATGTCGTCGGTTGTTTGCGACGAGCGACGCCCGAGGAAGTAGACTTGGTGGTGCCAGTGCATGCCGCAATGACGCTTGAAGAAACCGGAGTCAACCCTTTGGAAACTGATCCGGCCAGCTTTCGCGAGCGTTGCGCCCGTCGGATTCAACAAGGGCGAGTATGGGTATGCGTTAAGGACGGCCAGCTGCTCTTTAAGGCGGACGTTATCAGCGACTTGCCCGAAGTTAACTATCTCGAAGGAGTCTATGTTATCCCGGAGAGACGTGGACAAGGCTTCGGGACTCGCTGCATGAAGCAGCTGACCAACACTCTTTTGACCCATACGAAGTCAGTCTGTCTGCTGACAAAAGAGGAAAAATCTGCCGCTCAGGCTTGTTACCGAAGTGCCGGTTACAAGCTCCGCGAACAGTACGAAACAATGTTTCTGGAACAGGAGTCAGACCAATTGACAAACTGACATCTTTGGCAATCCCATTCACCGGCGTGACGCCCCGGGACTTAACGCGTCACGCCAATCTCTCCTTCAAACAGAACCCGTGAACAAAGAACGCTACGTCAAACCCTTCATTGCTGTGGTCGTCGCGCTCGGCGCCGGGATTATTGCGTTTAGTGCACATCGCCTGGAAGCACCTCGACTCGACATTCGCTTCCTGCTTCTGTTTCTTTTGATGGTTTTCCTCGGTGCCAGACTGGTGATTCGTATTCCCAGCATCAAATCTGAGATTACCGTCAATGATTCATTTGTCTTCCTCACAATGCTGTTTTGTGGCGGCGAGGCCGCCATCCTGGTAGCCGCGGCAGCTGGTTTCTGCTCTTCCCTGCGGGTAACCAAAAAGGTCAGGCTGCACTTCTTTAACGCCGCGATGATGGCCTGTTCGACTTTCCTTACCGTAATAGCGCTTCGTACACTTTTCGGACCTATTGAAAACCTTGCCACCCTTAAACTCTCCGCCAGTTTCGTAGGAGCTCTCGGCCTGATGGCCATGGTGCAGTACCTCGCCAACAGTGGACTTGCCACCTTATATACAGGTTGCAAGATGAACCAGCCATTCTGGTCCACCTGGCGTACTTGCTACCTGTGGACCTCGGTTACCTATTTGGCAGGTGCCTCGGCAGCCTTCATGATTGCCAAGCTCATCACCCTGGTCGGTTTCTATGGCGCGATTGCCACGACTCCAATAATCGCGATCGTCTACATTACTTATAAGACCTACCTGAAGAATGTCGAGGTTTCGCTGGCCCACGCTGAAGACGCCCAACGGCACGCTGCGGTGCTACGGGAGAGTGAAGAGAGGTTTAGAACCGCTTTCGATTACGCAACCATTGGCATGGCTCTCGTCTCTCCGGAGGGTCGCTGGTTACAGGTGAATCGTTCGCTCTGCGACATCATCGGCTATTCTGAAGAAGAATTGCTGACTTCGGACATTCAAACTGTTACACATCCTCAAGATCTTGGAGATTTGCTGGTGCAACAGTCAAGATTGTTGAACGGCACGCTTCCGGGATACCAGACAGAAAAGCGATACATCCATAAACTTGGTCACGAGGTCTGGAGTCAGCTGAGCGTTTCGCGTGTCCGCGATCCTGAGACTCAGTTAGTCCGCTTCATTTTTCAGATTCAGGATATTACCGATCGAAAACGCGCCGAGGCCCGCCTGGTCCATGATGCCTTCCACGACGGACTAACGGGCTTGCCCAACCGTGCTTTGTTCATTGATCACCTCAAACTTGCCGTAGCTCGCCGGCGTCGAAAGGAATACACGCTGTTTTCAGTTCTGTTCCTGGATCTCGATCGCTTTAAAGTGGTGAATGACAGTCTCGGGCATCTGGTGGGCGATCAGTTGTTGATAGCGGTAGCCTCTAAATTGCAGACCTGTTTACGTCCGGGAGACACGATCGCGCGGCTCGGAGGCGATGAATTTACAATCCTCCTGGAAGATATCAAGAGCAACAGCGAAGCCGTCTTTGTGGCCGAACGAATTCAACGAGAGTTGACGCAGCCACTTGCACTCGAGGGCCGGACAGTTTTTGCGTCGGCAAGCATCGGGATCGCCCCCAGTACAACCGGGTACGAGCGGCCGGAAGACATTCTGCGCGACGCCGACACGGCCATGTACTATGCCAAGTCGCTGGGCGGCAGTTGTCACCACGTGTTCGATAAGAGCATGCATGTGCGGGCCGTAAAGCTGATGCAGATGCACACCGATCTGAGAGCAGCGATTGAGAAGGAGCAATTAGTCGTTGAATATCAACCAATCGTTTCGCTCGACACTTTTCGTGTTACTGGCTTCGAGGCCCTCGCCCGGTGGAGACACAGCGAGCATGGCTTGATCAATCCCAGTCAATTCATTCCCATAGCGGAGGAAACTGGGCTAATCATTCCGATCGGGGAGTGGATCCTGCGCGAGGCTTGCTCTCAATTGCGCCAATGGCAGGATCTGTATCCCACCGACTCGCCCCTGACGATGAGCGTTAATCTTTCTGGAAAACAGTTTGCCCAGCCAAATCTCATTGAACAAATAGAACGAGTGTTAGAGGACACACGCCTGAATCCTTCCTCGTTGTGGCTGGAAATAACCGAAAGCGTAGTCGTCGCAAATGTTGAGGCCGCGAGTGAGACGTGCAAGGGCCTGCGCAAGCTCGGAGTGGGTTTGAGCATCGACGATTTCGGCACCGGCTACTCGTCATTGAGTTCGCTTCATAGCTTCCCGATCTCTACCTTGAAGATTGACGGGTCTTTTGTGAGTCGTATGAGCGGTGACAACGAGAACACTGAAATTGTCCGCACGATAATGTCCCTGGCGGGAAACCTCGGCATGGACGTCATCGCGGAGGGTGTTGAGACGCTCGAACAACTCACAAAGCTGAGAACTCTTGGATGTGAGCAAGGCCAGGGATTCTTCTTCTCACGACCAATTTCCGCGAGAGATGCAGAAAACCTGTTGATAGACACTAAGCCGCTGGGTCCGATCCCGGAGTATTATAAAATGGCGGACTCGCTGGACAACATGTTGGTCGCTTAACTGCGCGACCTGCGAACCGGCGGCGAAGGTTGCCGCTTCTGGAAAAGACTCTCGCACCTACTCGCCCCAGTGACTTCTGTCCTTCCTTGAAACTGCAGATACATTCTCAGGCCCCGGGCAGCTCCGGCAATCCGGAGCGAGCGTCGATCCTTTCGGCGCCTTTCGTAAGTACACTTAACCCGCATCGGTAAAACGCGTAAGCCAGCACCTCCATACCGGAGGCACGTATTCAAGCGATCGTGGTACAATGACGGCACAAACAAATTCGGTAGTATTAACGCTAAGGAGAAACTGAGAATGCCGTATCCAGAGTTCATGATTGCCCCAATGCGGGAAGAGTTAACGCGTCTCGGAGTCGAGGAATTGAGAACACCAGAAGCAGTCGACGGAGCAGTTAAGAATTCAAAAGGCACCGTGATGGTCATAGTGAATTCGGTCTGCGGCTGCGCGGCCGGCAAAGCACGTCCTGGGATCGCGCTGGCGCTCCAGCACGATGTCCGTCCCGACACAGTCGCGACTGTGTTTGCCGGAGCCGATATCGAAGCGACCGAAAGGGCGCGCGGCTACTTTACCGGTTATCTGCCGTCGTCGCCTTCAATCGGGCTCTTTAAGGATGGCCAGCTCGTTTACATGATGGAGCGCTATCAGATCGAGGGCAAAGGACCCGAGCAGATTGCCGAGGACCTGAAGAGCGCTTTCGAAAAGTGTTGCGCCACGGCAAGTGTCGCGGCGAACTAGAAACCAAGAATCGTATAGTTCATCCTTATAGTTCTTCACCTGTTAGCTTAAATTGATGTAGCTGTGGGATTGAGTTAGGCGGTGCGATCCCCTTGAACGCGCAGAGATTTTCCTGTGCTATGATCGCGCCGATGTCTGCCAACGTTTCCATCTCCCTCGACACCAGAATTCTCGATTTAGCCGTCTGCGGCATCTCTCGTTTTGGGCCGCAAACTGCGAGCAAACTGGCGCTAGCGTTGACCGAAGTCTCGCCCGGAAAAGACGTCAACAACGTCAACGTCGGAGACCTGCTTAATTATCTTCCAATGCGTTACGAAGATCGTTCGGGCATGGTCGAGATTCGGCACTTGTATCACGGACTCGAAGCGTCGCTCGATCTCACCGTGCGGGTGGCCGGCGGATATCCGGTGCGCAATCGCCGCTCTTTCAAACAGCGACTGTACATCTTCAAGATTGGTGCAACTGATCAACGGCGGACCGGGCCCCAGGTGATCATCTGGTGGTTTGTTTCCGGCGCCCGCGCGCAACAGATTATTCAGTACAACGCGAAGCGCTTCGTCCCTGGAACGCGCTTCATTGCTTTTGGAAAATGGGAATGGGACAAGCACGGCACATACTCGCTCAGACTGAACAAGCCGGATGAGTTGGAATTGATTGCCGGCGCCGACGACGAAGATGGCGAAGTCGAAATCGATCCGAAACTCGCAGCAATTCACGTCGGCCGGAGAGTTCCGATCTATCGAAAGCTTGGAGAGTTTCGGACCAAGCGCCTGCGCGAGATTGTTCACGAAATTCTGGCTCGCATTCCTGACAAATCAATCGGAGAGACTCTGCCGGCAGATTTGCGCAAGCGTCAGGAACTCCCGGCGCGCGCCGACGCTCTGCGCCAGATTCATTTCCCGCCTGAGGACGCAGCTTTGGATGATTACGAACGGGCGCGCAGCCCGGCGCATCGCCGTCTGATATTTGAAGAAGTGTTCTGGTTGGCGCTCGGGCTTTTGGTAAAACGCGGTCAGCGAATCAGAGAGCACAAAGGCGCGACGATCAAGATTGACGACGCGGCCAAACAGCGTATTGCCACCGTGCTGCCGTTCAAACTTACCGACGCGCAGCGCAAGGTTGTCAAAGAAATCTTTCGCGACCTGCGTTCCGATGCGCCCATGAATCGTTTGCTGCAAGGCGACGTGGGCAGCGGTAAAACGATCGTCGCCCTGATTGCCATGCTGGCCGCGATGGAGAATGGCTACCAGACGGCGTTGATGGTGCCCACAGAGATTCTTGCCGAACAGCACGCACGCAACATCAAAAGAATCCTGGCCAGGACTCCTTATCGCGTCGAATTATTGATTGGGTCGATGAAGGTGGCCGAAAAGAGAGCCCTCCATCAGGCGCTGGCCAAAGGCGAAATCGACACGTGCATCGGCACGCACGCTTTGATTCAGGAAAGAGTTGCGTTCAAGAAACTGGGGTTGGTGGTAATCGACGAGCAGCATCGCTTTGGCGTGATGCAGCGCGCTGAGTTGCGCGCGCGCGGACTGAATCCCGAAGTGCTGGTGATGACCGCGACGCCGATTCCGCGTTCGCTGGCGATGACCGTCTACGGCGACTTGGACGTGTCGATCATTGATGAAATGCCGCCGGGTCGAACGCCCATAGTCACGAAGGTCTTTGCCGACAACGAAACCGACCGCAAAGAAGTGAAGCAATTGCTTGCGCGCGAAGTCAGGGCCGGGCGCCAGGTCTATGTCGTCTATCCTTTGGTTGAAGAGTCAGAGAAGATGGATTTGCGCGATGCTACGAAGCGCTATGAATACCTGCGCGACCGCGTCTTCCCAAAGTTCTCAGTCGGGTTGTTGCACGGTCGGATGAAAGGCGAAGAGAAAGAAGAAGTGATGCGCCGATTTGTTAGCGGCAAGATCCAGATCCTGGTGTCGACCACAGTGATCGAAGTCGGCGTCGATGTGCCGAACGCTTCGGTGATGGTGGTTGAGCACGCCGAGCGCTTTGGGTTGTCGCAGCTTCATCAACTGCGCGGCCGTGTCGGCCGCGGCGCCGAGCAGAGTTTCTGTGTGCTACTGGCTTCCGATAAACAAACCGATGTCGCGCGTGAGCGTCTGGGGATCATGGAAGAAACAAACGACGGCTTTCGCATCGCGGAAAAAGACCTGGAGATTCGCGGCCCCGGCGAAGTCATGGGCACGCGGCAAGCCGGTCTGCCTGAGTTTCGCGTTGCCAACCTTGTACGCGACCTGGATATCCTGCAAGCCGCCCGCAAAGAAGCCGAGTTCTACGTCAATCAGGTCAAGTCGTCACCCGAAGCCGCAAAGATGATTAAGCGCGCACAGAGTGATGCGCGGTTGAAGCTGGCGGCCGTTGGCTAGCTTCTCACTGGAAAGCTGTGTCAAAAACCCGACCGTGAGGGAGGGCCTCGAAGCCCTTGCTGACGCGCGGGCTTCCGACACATCTGCGCAATCTGTGGATTGATTTTGCGAATCATTGCCGGTAAATATCGCGGACGAAAGCTGAAGAGTCCGCCGTCGCTGCAAACGCGGCCGACTTCGGATCGTTTGCGCGAGACGCTGTTCAATATTCTCGCGCCGCGAATCAACGGCGCGCGCTTTCTCGATCTGTGCGCGGGGTCAGGCGCGGTCGGAATCGAAGCGCTGTCGCGCGGCGCGGCGCAGGTTACCTTTGTCGATCGCTCACGCAAGATGTACGCGTTGATTGAAACAAATCTGAAATTGCTGAACGTTAGTGACGATGAGAGCGAAGTTGTCAGCAAAGAAGCGGCGGAGTATCTGAGAAGGCGCGCGAAGAAGGAAGAAGTTCCCTTCGACATCATCTTTTTCGATCCGCCGTATTCGATGGACTATGAAACCGTCTTGGATTATGTAGGTGAACAGGCGACGCGAATGTTGGCGGAAGGCGGCGTCTTGATCGTTGAGCATCATCGGAAGAAAACTTTGAAGGAAGAGTTCGGCGCCCTGCGACGCCATCGAATGCTCAAACAAGGTGATTCGTGTCTGAGCTTCTA
>DATGVD010000262.1:0-3049 GCA_035300785.1 Pyrinomonadaceae bacterium
GACGTACGAAACCAGGTGCGACTGTTTTTGTGAAACAAACGCGCCGATGCTAACATGCGCCGCCAACCGCGAACAAGCAAACGGTTTGCGCGCCAGTCCAATTGAGAATGCTCGCCCGGGCTACAGGTGTTCAGAGTACCGACTTCAGTCGGGTTCTTGCTTGCGAACAGCCCAACTAAAGTTGGTACTCTAAACGCCGTTTGAGAATGAACTCTGTATCTACCAACCCTCTCCGCTTGATGATTGTTGCCGGTGAAGCGTCCGGCGATGCGCACGCAGCCGCCCTCGTATGCGCTCTGCGCGCGGCGGCGCCCGAAATTCAATTCGAGTTTTTCGGATCGACCGGCGCACAGATGCGCGCCGCCGGTGTTGACTCCGTCGTGCGCCGTGACGATCTGGCAATTCTCGGGTTGTGGGAAATCGGGCGCGCTCTGCCAAAGTTTTGGCGCGCCTTTGGCGAATTGAAACGCGCGGCCGTGGCGCGAAAACCTGACGCGGTGATCCTGGTTGACTGGCCTGACTTCAACTTGCGTCTGGCGCATTGGCTGCACCGGCGCGGCTTTCGAGTTGTCTATTACATCAGTCCGCAATTGTGGGCCTGGCGTCCCTATCGAGCGCGCGGCGTGCGGCGCGATGTCGATCTCCTGCTCTCGATTCTGCCGTTCGAAAAAGATTGGTATGCCGCGCGCGGTATTTCGCAAGTCGAATACGTCGGCCACCCGCTGGCCGGCGAGGTGCGCGCGAGCGGCGATCGCGAAGAATTTTGCCGGCGCCACAATCTCGATCCATCACGACCAATCATCGCCTTGCTACCCGGCAGCCGCCACAAAGAGTTGATTCGTATTTTGCCGCCGATGCTTGACGCGGCGATATTGATTTCACGCGAGCGTTCCGGCGTCCAATTCGTTTTGGTGGTTGCGCCGAATCGTGATCTGAATGAAGCGCAGGAAATTGTGTCGGCCGATCGCTACGATTCGTTGCGAAACCGTCTGCGCATCGTTCATAGCGAAACGCGCGAGGCGTTGGCCGCCGCCGACGTCGCGGGCGTCTGTAGCGGCACTGTAACGCTGGAAGCTGCGCTGCTCACAACGCCCATGGTGATCGTTTACAAGGAATCCTTTCTGAACTGGCACATCCTGGGAAGTTTGATTACCGCTGACCATTACGGACTCGTGAACTTGATCGCCGGCCGCCGCGTCGCGCCGGAGCTGATGCAAAATGAATTAAACGGCGAGCGTCTGGCGCGAGAACTGCTCGCTCTGCTCGATCCGGATCGCAATCGGGCGGCGCGTGATGAGTTGAAGCGCCTGGCGCAAAAGATAGGCGCGCCAGGAGCTTCAGCTCGTGCGGCGTGCGCGATTTTGGAATTCGTTGGAGAACGCGCAGCCTGAAGGGCTGCCAAAAAGTAGCCGGTGGTCGGAGCGAAGCGCAGACCACCGGGAAACTCGGAAAAATGATTTGCACCCCGACGGGGTGCAGGAATGGAAGGTGCAACTCCCATGGGATCAACTTTCTTCAGTCTGCATTACCATATTGTTTTGATGAGTTGAAGGACGTGCTCGAGAAGGCAGAGGTCGTGTATGACGAGAAATACCTTTTGTGAACCGAGAGCTCTGGCACCCTTTCGGGGTGCAGACCTCAATCACTCGGTTACCGGAGGTCTGCGCTCCGCTTTCGACCTCCGGCTACTTTCGGCGCAACCCTCCGGGTTGCAAAGCTCGATCTGAATAATCAATCGGACCAGGAGAAGCTCGAATCAAATGGCGCGGCGTTGGAAAAAGTTTGCCGGCATCACGTTTCTCGTGATCATCGCTCTGATAGCTCTCGGAATCACTTTCACGATCGGCTGGCGGCCGTTCATTGGCGCGAAGAAACGCGCGCTCACAGATCGAAAATTTGCAGCGACACCCGAGAGACTCGCGCGCGGCAAGTATCTGGTCGATGGCGTGATTGGATGTTTTGGCTGTCACACGGACGCGGATTGGTCAAAGCCGGGCGCGCCTCCGGTCGCCGGCCGCGAAGGATCGGGGCACGTCTGGGCTGACCAGAACCTGCCGTGGTTGATTGCGCCGAACATCACACCTGACAAAGAAACGGGCATTGGCGCCTGGAGTGACGACGCCCTGGCGCGCGCCATACGCGAAGGCATCGGGCACGATGGACGAGCGCTGTATCCGATCATGCCCTATCCAGAGTATCGAGAAATGTCGGACGAAGACCTCGCTTCAGTGATCGCCTACCTGCGAACAGTTCCCCCGGTGCGCAATCAGTTACCAACCACGAAGATGCCCTTCCCGCTCAACTTTCTGATGCAGAACATGCCTGAGCCGGTGACGGCCACGGTCGCGGCGCCGGATCAATCAACGCCCGTGGCGCGCGGCTCGTACCTGGTGCGGATGGCCGCATGCGCTGACTGTCACACGCCGCAAGAGAAAGGCCGGCCGTTACCAGGAATGGATTTCGCCGGCGGCTTCATCCGGTACGAACCAAAAGGGCCGGTAGCTTCGGCAAACATCACACCCGCGCCGTCGGGGATTGGTTACTACAACGATGCGACGTTCATACAGGCGCTGCGCGTCGGCAAGGTCGGCGCGCGTCCGTTGCATGCCTCGATGCCCTGGTGGTTCTACCGCAAGATGACTGACGACGATCTGAAATCTATCTTTGCTTTCCTGCACACGCTAAAGCCGGTCAAGCATCAACTGGACAACACAGAGCCTCCGACCTACTGCCGTCAGTGCAAGCAAATGCACGGATTCGGGAGGACGAATTGAAGTGTCAGAACCGAGAGCGGTAGCGACCGGATCATTAAGGCGACTTTGAAAGAACCTCGCACAAATGCCGCCATCGTTTGCTCAAGCTGAGTGGTAGCGTCCGGTCGCTACCGCTCTCGGTTCTGACACTTTATCCTTAAAACGGTCACATTGAGAGTTGTCCCAGGGCGGCGCCGACGAGTAGAATGGATTTGCTCGCACCTCACGCTGAGCAAGCAAGAAGAAAATTGAATAAGGAGACCGCAAGAACCCCGTGATTGCTCGTAAACTGTTCC
>DATGVD010000263.1:0-5031 GCA_035300785.1 Pyrinomonadaceae bacterium
CCATACCTTAAGAAATCCGAGCGAAGCGAAGTGCTAACTGCCGCGCAACTCGAAACCTCCAAGCAGGCCGTGAATTCATGCCGGAAATGCCACTTCCAGAAGAGCACACCCCCGACGGATGAATTCCCGCCAAAGAGCGTCAGATATCCGCGGGAGATGGCGAAGCAGATCGGCATGATGGAATCAGGTGAGTTGACTAACGATAATGCTTACCACAACCGCTGTATCACCTGCCATGATCTTGCAACGAAGCGGGATTCGACACTAAAGGCTCCGACCGGATGCCCCGAGTGTCACATCAAGAAATCGGCATCAACGGCCACAGCGACACCGGGGCCGAGCATCAGTCCGACCACGACGCCGACGACAATGAAACCAAGCCCAAGCGTCACGCCATAGATTTCGTCGGCCCACTGGAGAGCGTAAGGTAGTGCGACGCGGTGAACGTTTCGGCGGGATTAGCCTTTTGGAATAGTAATTCCGATTGACTCCAGGAACTTAGTAGGCGGCGCGCCGCCAATTAAAGCAAGGACGTAGTCATTCTCAATCTTTCCCTTCTCTTCTTTAGTCCACGTATCCGCCACGACCACTTCGCGCTCACGAATCTTTGTGATGAAGGTATCGAACAGAATCTTGACCTTGCCTTCATCAATGCAGTGGTAGAGCTGTTGTTTATTTCCGAATTTCACGTCATTCGTGAAAGCAGTTCTTAAGACGAACGTGACATCGTTGATTTCATCGGGAGCGCGAAACTCGATTTGGTTTCCGCTACGCCGGGCGACCAGGTCAACTACCGCCTCGACCGAAGCGTTCCCACCTCCGACTACGACGATCTTCTTCTGCTTGAAATCATCGGGATTTGAGAACGCATAGAGCACTTTGTCTTCGCTTTGACCGTTTCGCGCTATCTTTCCGCCCTCGCCTGGGGCTCCGAGCTTCATCGGCGCCCCGCGATTGCCGACAGCGAGCACGACCCGACGGCTGCGATAACTGCATGGCTCGCGCTTTTCTCCCTTTTCCGTTTCGATGATGAAATAATCGCCATCCGTCGCGCGCTTAACGGTCTTGCATTCTTCATGTTCGTTGATCACTACTCCGTGACTCATCATCGTGCCGATCCATGATTCCAGGAGGCGCTCCCGCTGATCACCGTTGCCATTGATGGCGATGCCGCCGCGCGCTTCCATCGATTCCGGCTTGAAGAAAAGATACTTATTCTTCGGATAAGCGACGATAGTAGCGAGGACTTGGGCGCGTTCGATGGCGACATATTTCAAGTTGTGTTGTTTGGATATCACAGCGGCAGACAATCCAGCCGGGCCAATACCGACAATCGCTATATCTAACTCGGCTTTCGGTTCGGCTGGCGAGTTCGTTAGCTCCTGCGCGATGTGCTTGATCACGTCGGCGCCTTCGTTAGCAGCATTCTTGATTAACGGAGTCCCGGAAACATCGCCGATGATGTAACAGCCTGGAACGTTCGTCATAAACCTTTCGTTCCGCGCGGGCACGGGTCGAGGCTTGATGATCTTCGTAGTGTTAACGACGATACAGGCTTTCGGATTTACCGGACATGCGATCTGGCAGGAAGTATCTTCCATACACTCGGCGCGCGCCACGGGGACCGCGATATTATTGACCATCGCCAGCACATTATGCGGGCAGGCATCGACGCACGCCTGACAGCCGATACAGCGATCCGCAATTACGACCGGATGCGGATAATCGGGTCCGGCAGGGTCATACTTTTCCAGTAACTCTTTCGAGAGTTGAACTCTCTGCGCGTTCTCGTCAAGGTGTTTCTCAATTGGTTCTTCAAGTAGCTGGCGCGCTCGCCGTGCATCGCGCAGAGCAAACCAAATTCCCGCAAGAGCGAGAAAGACGCTAATTCCGGCCCAACCATACCAGGGCAACCCGCCCAGATATCTTTTTAAGGAAGAAGGCTCGGCGAAGAGCTGATTAATTGTCAGCAGCAGCGCCAGCAGCATCAGGATGATCAGAAGTTGCGACTTTCTCATGGCGTTGCGCTATTTTGCAGTCTCCGAGGTCGGTATCTGCGCCTGCGCGACACGCAGCGAAGATGCCCAGTGCGTATCTTTGATGTGCTGCACATGACAGGAAGTGCAGCTTGGTGTTTCCCTTCCTGCGGCAACTGAAGCTTTCTCGAACGTTTGCCTGTTGTGGCAACGCTCGCAGGTCGTGCGCGGATAGTTGCGATCGACGTTTCGGCCCATGTAGCCGGTCTTGTGACAACTGCTGCATGACATTACCTGGTTAGCGGTATCGATGTCCTGAATCCCGTTAATGCCTGTGACGACACGAACGCGTTGCAGGTGGACGGCGTGAAATTGAGCGTTTCGCCACTGCTGCGTCTGGCTGGAAGTAATTCGGTTCTTCTTCAGGAGTGCTACTACTTCGGGTTTCGCTTCGAGTTCTTCTGAGTCCAGCCCTTTCCAAACCCATACCCCATTGATCACCGGATAGCCGTAAGTTCCTCCGTGCGCAGTGTGAACGCTCTTGCCGTTGTAAAGACTCTTGTTGTCGTCGTTATGGCATTTCGCGCAGGACTTCAGCGCCGCGTTCACGGACCGGAAATCCTCACCTCGATGTTCCGTGTGGCAGGTGGTACAAGTGATGCCTGCCTCACGATGAGCCTGAATGATGGTTGGGGCGAAGCTTTCGGTCTGATGGCACCCGGCGCAGCGTGCATTCATTTTTTCTTTGTTCGCCATGCTTACTCCGATTGCGTGACAGGACGTACAAGCACCGCCATCAGGTTGTTTCGCAATCGCGGGCGTTAAGGCAAAAGTTGTCCTCGTATGCGGGTCGGAAATCGGATCGGGAGAGAAAGCGATTTTGTATGTGAAGGCAGCTACGGCTGAAAACGATCCCACGACGATCAGAGACCAAATAAAAATAGCGAAAGGCCAGGGGCGCACGAGATCTCTGGTCGGCATCCAATTGAATTGAATCTTGCCCAAACGTGGGGGTGTTCGCGGGTGCAGCGGCGACGGCCGGCCGGCCTTTTCCCGCGTCCGCTTGTCCCAGAATAGCTTGAGCGCATTGACAACCTCAGATGGACGCGGAATTAGATCCCCGCTCTGCTGCCTTACCGCCAATTGCTTTTTGTGTAGCTCGCCGGTATGACGCCCTAGGCGTTCACCAACGTTCACCGCAAACTGAAGCACGACCCTGACCTTGAGGGCCTCAACGGTCTGCTCGATTCTCAGGAAGAAGGGGCCGATCTGAATTTCGTCTCCATTGGTCAGCGCTTCAGCCTCGTTGAAAGGAATCGCGCGGCCATTCAGAGTGGTCGCGCTCGATGCGCTGAGATTGATGAGGTAGAAATAACCTTCTATCTTGTTGATCCCCGCGTGCAGTCGCGAGACTGTCGGGTGGTTAAGCCAAACATCGGAATCCGGCAGCCGGCCAATCCGCAATCCTTCGCTGATGATGGTTTTCGGATCTACCGCGCGGTCCTCGCGGGCGATGATGAAAGTGCTTTCGTGCGCTGTGCTCATTAGTAATTAAGCATGACTGCAGTCATCGTACGGTCAACAGAAACACCTGAGTGATGTGGACTAACATCAGCGCCAGCATGATCGAAGCCGCCACGACGTGCGGCGCCAGCCAGAGTTTGAGCAACTGATGCAAGTAGATGAGCGAGTCCACCCGGCGTAAAGTGGCTGTCGCCTCAACCGCTTCCATTAACGAACGACGCGCCTTAGGGTCACTCAACTTTTCCGCATCGTCCTGAAATTCTTCACGCGCCTCAGCCAGTATGCGCGTCAGGTCTTCACGTCGCACGTATTGCCGCAAGAGATAACCAAGCGAGAAAAAGCGCTTGCGCATTTTCACCTTGATCAGATCCCGGAGTTGAGGGTCGCTGGTATCAATCAACCCAAGTTGCTCACGCAATTCCCGACGGCGGGTTCGCAGGTCTTCAATGAGCAAAGGATCTCCCTCGATGCTGGTCATGATGCGCGGCACAATGAAGTAGCAACTGATCCCGAAGAGGCCCGCTACGATCGTCACATCGAACGAAACCATCAAGCATGAAGTCAGCAGACCGCCTGAGTCGCGACCGCCGTGTATCAACAGAACAATACCTGCGAGCAGTCCAAGGTAAACGTGCGCTAACTTCCAGTAACGCAGCGGACCGACTCGTCGCGTGTAAATCTGTTTTCGTCCGGAGTACGTGAAAACGGCTGCAATGCTGCCCAAGCCCACGAGGCCCGTAATCCACCGCATGGTCAGCCAGGTAGCCTTGAGATGCCCGTCCAACCCGTAACGGCGCGCCGCCCACAGCACCACCGATGTGATGGCGATGATTGCGAAGATGCCGCAGAAGTGAACGATGCGCGCGGGAACGTCGCGCTTGTGGATGTTTCGTCCAATGGCATGCGTCTGGTCTCTAAAAACAATCCCAATGGCATTTTTCGCTTCGCTAAAATACTCACGCGGGTTGACGCGCACCAGCGCGCCGGTCGGACAGTTTTCCTGGCACGAATACGCCGGCTTTTTCGCGTCTTTCGGATTGAGCGGCGTATTTTCACAAAGGTTGCACTTAACTGCCAGCAAATCCTGAGTCTCAGTGACTTCGGGAGGTTCCGCTTGGGGAGCGATGCTGAGCCAGCTTTTGAGCGTGCCGAGAAGACCTAACGATGGGGATACGGCTGATTTGCGCGGAACCATCGAAATGGCGTTATAAGGACACTGCGTCGCGCAATCAGCACATCCGATACATGTCTTTGGATCGATATCAATCTGACCCTCGGCGAAGCGAGCAATCGCTCCCGTCGGACATCCGGTCAAACATTCAGGGTCCTGACAGTGTAGGCAGACTGACGGCAACAAAACGTGTTGTATCGATCGGCCGTTTGGCTTGATCGGGCGGGCGATATGAATACCATGCCTCAAGAGCCGTGACTGCCCATGCACCTTATGACAAGCCATCGAGCAATTCCCGCATCGAATACACAGATCCATGTCCATCACGAGCAGGTTTGTGCCGTCAATGATTCCGGTTGC
>DATGVD010000264.1:0-6583 GCA_035300785.1 Pyrinomonadaceae bacterium
GTCTTTGTATCCGTCGCTGTCAACGTCCGCGAAGATGCCGACGTTGATGCCCGGTAAGTCCGTCGGCAAGCCCACCTCTTTGGTGACGTCAACGAAGGCGCCGTGATTGTTTCGATAGAGGCGTGGTTGTGCGCCATCCGCAAAGAAGATGTCGTACCAGCCGTCGTTGTCATAATCAACGGCGGACACGCCGGCCGAGCCGTACTTGATGATGCCAAACTTCTTCGGCTCCCAGGCCGGCGTGGCAAAAAGCGGGTTGCGGTGTGAGACAAAGTTGAGGCCCGCGCTGTCGGTAATGTCGGTGAATCCTTTGCGGTCGCCGGTTACCGTCTCGCCGTGAATCAACTGCTGTTTGGCAACCTGCCACTTCCCATCCCTCGTCTCGAGCCAGAGGCGGATCAAGCCATGAGATTCAAACGCTTCTTCCTGGCCGCTGGTGCGGTTCTTTCTCAGACCGCGCAGCCAGAGGACACCACGCACGGTGGCGGAATTTTGACTTGACAGGTCTTCAACGGAGTCGAGTTTGAATTTGCTCTCTTCAATGGAAGTGATCGGCGCTAAGTAATGCGTGACTTGGCCGGCCACATCGGCTTTGCGAAACGGACGCTGATTCTCCACTTCCCACTCGTAAACCTGCACGCCGTCTCGATTGGATTGCAGCTTCTCTTCCCATTCACCTTCGTGGTCACTCAGGTAGTTTTCGGCGTAGCAGTCCAGGATCTTGCTCGGGTCTTTTTTCGCCACAAAATTATCCACGCCCGAGCGGTACTCGTTGAGCAGCTTGATCGACGCCTGTCCGGTTTGCGCCAGAAGTTGCGCGTTTGCCTCAACGCGATTGATCGCGATCTTGCCCCAGACCAGCAAGCCAAGGATGATGACGAAAGGCGATGAAAACAAAATTACTCGTCGTTTTCTATTTGACATGATCCCCACTCTCCCACTTCAAACAAGCACATTGACTCTTCTCTTACACTCGCGCCACCGGTTCCGGCTGATGAAATCTCCGGCCACCTTTAGCGTCCTTTCAAATCGAGGGCGTCTTCGCCCCTCCGCGGAATGCTCCAGCGCGCGAAGGCTGCTCCGCCCTGACAGTCGCCTGCGCATTACCCTCTATTATTCGAACCTGGCTGTTTATCCAACCGTTGGTCTGTGCGGCGTCAAATTTCTGGACCAGCCCACTCGGCCATTTGATCTCGACAGCCTCGATCCTGGTCGCGCTGCCGAGTCCAAACTGGATCGCAAGCATCCCTTCGGAAGCAAAACCCGAACCAGCTTCGACCTGCCGCAGCATCGTTTTCCCCGCTATCGTGACCCGGACCTGAGCACCGATCGCATCACGGTTGCTGGGCATCCTTCCTTCCAATTTCATCACCAGGCTGTTGCCGCTCTTCCTCACCTCGTTAAGATAGAGAGTCGGCGGCGCGTTGTTATTGTTGATGACCAGATCGAGCTTGCCGTCACCATTGAAGTCCGCGATGGCCACCCCCCGGCCATCCTTGATGCCATCCGTGCCGGTGGGTCGCGCAACGTCCATAAATTGCCCGTTGCCCACGTTTGCAAAAAGGCATTTGCGTTCGTAACCATTCCATGAATTCTCGCCGACGAAGTTGTAGCCAAAGAAAGCTCCCTGCTTGTACTGCTTCACGTGTGCGACCGCACCGCTGGTGAAGGGTAGTCAAAGATCCGTGTTCGGGGCGTTACTGATCCACCCGTTCGCCGCATAGATATCCAGCTTCGTATCGTTGTCGTAATCGAAGAACGCCACGCTCCAACCCCATCCCGCGCGATTCGTGTGGCTGTCTTTCACCTGCCGAAATGTTCCGTCGCCGTTATTGTGGAAGAGGCGATTGCCCTCGCCGATCATCTTGCCTAGTTCAGTCCAACGCGGCCCCAGCAGTTGGTAAACCTTCCAGTATTCGGCCAAGTCCGTGATCGCGTATTTAGTGCGGATTACATTGCGCATGTATTGCGAGACCGTCATGTCCTCACCGAACCAGCGTTGGTTCGAGTTTATGTTCGAGGTGTAAAGATCCAGATAACCGTCGTCATCGAAGTCGCCCCAGGTCAATCCCATCCCGCCGCTGAAGTCGAGCACGCCGGCCTGCTTCGCTACTTCGGTGAACGTTCCGTCGTGGTTGTTGTGATAGAGATTCTTGCGCCCAAAGTCATTGGCAGTGGCGATGTCCGGGTAACCATCGTTGTCGTAATCGGCGGCGGCGACAGCCAGCGTCCAACCCGTATCGCCAGTGCCGCTCTTTTCTGTCACATCTGTAAAGCCCTTGCCTCCGTCGTTGTGATAGAGGCGATTGGCGCCGCCGTTCTGTGCGTAGAACGGCAGGCGCGGAACATCGTGAAAGGCATCACCGTAGAGCCCGACGTAGAGATCAACGTAGCCATCGCGGTCGTAATCGAGGAAGCAGGCGGAGACCGCCGGAGCCGTGCTCTTCGAGTCCCTGGGATCGAATCCCATCTTTGCGGACCAGTCGGAGAAAGTGAACTTACCCGTCGCGTCGGGTCCGTTGTTGTGATAGAACTTGAGCGGCGCGAGATAGCGCGAGACGAAGAGATCCTGGTAACCGTCGTTATCTACATCGGCAAAGATGCCCGCAGCCGCTTGATCAATTCCATCGAGCCCTGATTCCGTCGTCACGTCGGTAAAATGCACGTGGCCTTCAGCGTCGGCCCCGTCGTTGCGATAGAGGCGTGAGCGCTTGCCGTCGGCGAAGAAGATGTCGGGCTTGCCATCATTGTTGTAGTCAACCGCGCTGACACCGCCCCCGCCGTGTTCGATGACACCGAACTTGAGCTCTGAGCCGTGCTCTTTGACGTTGAGCTTGGGGTCGCGCTCGTGTTTGTAGTCAATGCCGATGGCTGCCAGGTCTTCCTTTGTCTCGAAGGCTCGGAAGTCTCGCCCATCGCCGCCAACGCGAACTCCCTCGACCAGCTCATCCTTCACGATCTTCCAGTCATACGCGCCGGAGCCGCCCTCGTTTACGAGATGCCAGCGATAGAAATTCCGATCTTGAAAGACGATGTCGCGTTGATCTTTCCCGTCGAGAATGAACTTAACCGTCAACTGAACGGTCTGTTCAAGCTCCACTTTTTCGATCATGTCTATCTTGAACTTGATGTCCTGGACTGAAGCGAGGCTATTAAGATAACTGCTGAATTCATCTTTCAGGTCAGCCTTGGCGTAATCCTTCCGCCCGTCAGACTTCAGGGTGAAACACGCGACATCGCCCGCATCCTGATCGGGCTTCAGCACCCAATGGCCGCGCCCAGGAGAGGCATAGTGGTCTGAATAGAATTGCGTGATTTCGGAAGCGTCCTTCTTCTTGAAGGCCTCTTCGAGTCCATGCTTGTAGGTAGCCAAAAATTGATTAACTGATTTGCCCGTGTTGAAGAAACGCTCGTGCTCCTTGTCCTTGCGGGCCATGACGAAAAGGCTAAACGCAAAGATGGCAATCGCTAATACCGCGACGACGATCAGGACTCGCAACAGCTTCTTTAGGATTCTGCGTTTAGCCATCTACTCTCCTTCTCTTACACGCTCTTCCGTCGGATACTCTCGGTATCGCCAACTCCTCCTCAGGCGACGTTCGCAAAGGCTTCTCCGGATGCTGATAGGACACGGCTTGGATACAAGTCAGCGCAAGACGCATCCTTCCGATCAATGATTCTCTTGGCAACCTGCATAGCCGAGACAATGACCGGCGTAATGCCGCCGCCGGGCTGGGTCCAGTGACCGGTAAAATAGAGATTCTTAACCAAGCCGTTGAGGGCGGGCCGATGCTCGCCGAGCTGATCGGGCGACATCTCCCAACCCAACATTGCGCCATGGTGATTGAGTGTGTAGCGCCGTGAAGTCAGCGCGGAGGCGCTTAGCTTGACCACCACCTTTTCGGAAAATCCCGGCATCACCCGCTCGAGGTTTTTCATTATGTAATTTTCAACCGCGGCCTTGTGCGCGGGCCAGTCTTCAATCTCGTCGTAGTTGATGTCCGTTAGCTTTTGCACGATCACGATGTGGCATCCGGGCGGCGCCATCGCGGGCTCGTACAGGGTCGGTACGAAGATCTTGAAAGCCCGCGTCGCTACTTGATCTGAATCCCAGGAATCCCAGTGGTAACCTGCCGCGTCGCGCAACACTTCAGTCGGCATGTTTTTCAAACCGATGTGCGTGAGAAAGCAAGGATGCGTTGGCCGAAGCTTTCTAATCGAGTCGATTGCGTCAGGATCAACTTGCGTTGGCTCCAGCAATCTTTCGAGCGTCGACAGCAAGTCGGCATTCGAGACCACGACGCCAGCGTTCACTCTTTTTACGAAGGGCTCGTTTGCTGGCCCCATCTTCACCTCGACGCCGGTCGCGATCTTGTTCCTCGCGAGTATCCCGCGCACGGTCGAGCCAATCAGAATATGGCCGCCGCGCTCCTCGAACCGCAGCGCGAGTTCGTCGGCAAAGGCCTGTGATCCGCCGCGTGGGTAATAGTTCCCAAGAAAATAGGAGAGCCTCAGCATCGAATCGAAGACGAACGAGGTCCGAGATGGCGGCGACCCCCAATGTCCGCAATCGGCGGCGAGCAACAGCTTGAGCTTCTCGTTCTGGAAATGCTGATCCAACGCCTCTCGCACGGTCATTTGCCGAAAACGCGCGAGTCGATCCGTGTCGCGCCAACGGAAGTACGAAAGCAGCCCGAACATGTAAACCTCGCGCACCACCTCGAAGAACCTGTCCAGCGCGCTCGCTTCTTCTGGAAACTCTCGCTTGAGTCTGGCGAGGTAGATGTCGAAGTCCGCCGGAACGGCAAAGTTGGAACCGTCAAGAAAATGGAAGTGGTCCACGGGATCCATCTTGACCCAGCCGTTTGTTATGCCCAGATCCAAGAGTAGTTTCCCCGTGATCGTCGCCGGGTTTCCGAGCAGCGGGTAAAAGTGGGTGGCGGCATCGAAGGTGTACCCTTTGCGCCGGAACGTGCTGCAATATCCGCCGACCATATAGTGCTGCTCAGTAAGCAACACGCTCAGCCCTTCGCGCGCCAACAAGTTCGCGCAGATCAAACCGCCGATGCCCGCGCCGATAATCACGGCGTCGTAAGCATCATTCGGTGGTTTGTGCCTCAGTCCTCCAAATGGTCGTTTCATCTCAATTAGTTTTCTGGCCTGTTCCGGCCATACGTCTCGTGCGCCTCGACAAATTCTTCACTGGCTATCGCCCCGCCCATTGAAAGTTCTCCGGCTAGCAACGTGGCCGCGACGATCTCCGCGAACTTGGCGGCATGTCCGCTGCCGGCACAGCCAAGCATCTCAAGGCACTCACGGCTTGTGCCTAATCCAGTGCCGCCGCCGACGGTAGCCACCGTCAGCGAAGGAAGCGTCACGCTGGCATAAAGATCGCCGTCTTCAGTTACCTCCAGGTTCGTGATGCCAACTGCGGAGTTGGCGATGTTGGCAACATCCTGACCGCAGGCGATGAAGATAGCCGCCAGGCCGTTCGCATAATGTCCGTTGTAACCGATGGCGTTTGCCTGCACGTGGCCCAGCACGGTGTGATGCCACATGTCGAACAGTTGCCCGGGAGTCGTGTGCAAGTACGACTTCACTAATCTCTTGGGCAGCAGCGCGCCGGCTGTCACCTTCTTGCCTTTGCCGCCGGCGAGCAGAGAACCGCTGGCCCTCTTTTCGGAACTGAATCCGCTAAAGACATAGACGCGACGGGCTTTGCTATGATCGATGATCCACTTGCACGCTCGATCAGTCGCCTTCACGATCATGTTCATGCCGTGCGCATCGGCGGTGCTGTAACAAAAACTGACGATCACCTCTCGTCCGACCGGGTGGCATTCGAGGCGAAGGAGTTTGCCGTGACGCGTCGTGGATTCAGCCTCAGCGCGGATTGTTTCAAAGTCTTCCTCTAAGCACCGGGCGAAGTCATAGGCGTCGCTTACGTTGTCGAAGCAAAAGACGGGAGCAACACGATTCTCATCGACGTGTATGCGAGTCGTGACTCCTCCGGCGCGAGTCAATGCGGCCATGCCTCGTTCGTATGAACGCACCAGCGCGCCTTCGGTGGTCGCCATTGGCACATAGAACACGCCGGCGGCGTGCACGCCGTTGACTCTTAAGGGCCCGGCAACTCCCAGCGGCATTTGAACAGCGCCGATAGGATTCTCTATATTGCCGCGCATCTGTTCGCTCGGGATTGAATGAGCCCCGACATGCTCTAGACGACAGGAAGTTTTCTGCTCGATCCACGCGCGTCGTTGCTCGACATACTGGCCCGCATAGCCTTGCTCCTTCATCCGCGGCACAAGTTCCAGCGCCTTCGCGTCGATTAATTCTTCAGTTGTTCTTACGCTAAGCACTAACGGAAACTCCTATTCGAACTCGGCCAACATCGAAACGATCCATGTCGGATGACTTCACGGCTCATCGGGTCGCGTCACAATCAACGAGCAACAATGTCCATCAAAACCGATCGAGTTGATCAGGCCATTAGTCACATCTGCTTCCTGGCTTTCCGCTCTGGCCATCTTGAGCGGAAAACCATCCTCGGTTTTCTCCAACCGCAGGATTCCGGGGAGTA
>DATGVD010000265.1:0-3067 GCA_035300785.1 Pyrinomonadaceae bacterium
CAGCTCTTCGAGGCTGTTTCGAGCACCGCCTCCGGATGGATGGCCGCAATCATCGGCTCAGCTGTCGAATTCACCGGCCTGAAAACAGGGGCGGCATTACAGCGCCAGGCAGAGAACACACAAACCCAGGGCGGATACCAAGCTGAAATGACCAGAGCTAAAGGTTCGCTCGATGCCTCTAACCTCGGCGCTAGCGCAAGACAGATTTCCGGGCACGCGAACATTGAAGGCAATAGACAAGCGACTCTGGCGGCAATCGCTGGCGGCGCTCAAACAGCGCGCGGGATGGCCCAATCAAGTGCTAACTTCACGGTCGCCGCCACGCACGCACAGGTTGCCGATACGAATCGTCAAATGTGGGCCCGCGCCAACCAAGCCAACACCCAGACGGGCATCTCACAAGGGGCTGAGTCGGTCCGCATTGCCAGCGAAGCAAGGGCTCGCAAGCAGGAAATATGGGGCGGCGCAAGCACCGCGATCCCCTATGCCGGTACTGGCGTTATCAATCCCCTATTCGGGAACGTTGCCGTGGGCAACAGAACCCGCAACCTCAACCGAGCTAACAACGAGTTTTCCACCAACACCATACAGAACGAAACAGCCACCGCGAACACCGTACAAAAAAGTCAGTTCACCTATCAGAGCGACATGGAAACCGCCACCAAGGCACAGCTCGATGGCAACGTATCGGCCATCAATGCCGGAGCCGGAACCGCCGCCGGCGGCGCTAACCGTGGCGCAGCAATATCCAAAGCCGGAATCGATCAGGCGTACTCCCTTGAACTGCAAGCCAACCAAGTTCAATTCGGCACTACGACAACTGCCGCCGGCCAAATCAAAGACGCGAATCTCGAGGCCGCCCATCTCCGCGAAATCTCAACCATTGTCAGCGGCGTAGCCAGGGATATGGACCGCCGTATCGAAGAAGGAATGCGCCAACGTTACTAACGGCTGGCGAGAGGTAAGAAATCACTATGGTAGCTTCTGAACAAACTCTACCCGACAACGCAGCCACAGTCGCTGGACCACCCACCACAACACAGCGGCAATACTCGCCATTGCCGTCTGTCTTCCGTGCGATTGAATACAACCTACCGCCGAACTACCGCCGGCTGCAGGATACCGAGCACGGCTATCACTGGATCTACCGAGTCACAAAAACCAATCTCAGCGCGCGAATTTATCCGAACGTTGACGGAGACACCATCAACATTTCAGTCTTTGATGACAGCAAAAACCCGGACTTCACCGCCAACGGCAGCGAGGTTATAAAAATGTGGTCTGGAGATCTCCGCATGACCGGGAACTGGCGTCGTCGACTCCGGCGCGCTTCCGGTGAAGCACTCGTTCTCGTCAACCAGCGCCCAAGATGCCGAAACTGCAAAAAGCCTCTTGTCTTGCGCGAACGCCGCGACAATCAACAACAATTCTTCGGATGCGAGGATTATCCGAGGTGTAACGGATCAATAACCATCATCGATCACGACGTGGACAGAAAAAGGGCGGGCAGCTACCGCCCACAAGCCGAGCAATACGTCTCGCAACCACAATCGGCAGCCAGCTAAAGGGAAAGTAACTAGAAAAGTATGAGTACCGTCATCGAGCAAACCCCTGAGGCCTCTTTCACTCCCACCGAGAGACAACTCAAATCGCAGACCCTGGGCTGTAACGCCAGGAAAGTTGCGAGCAAGCGCTACTCGGTTAAAGACCTCCACGGCAACCCAATCGAGGAATGGCCCGATATTGTCAAGCGCGTTGTCGATCACGTCTCAAGGGCCGAAACGGACCAGGCGAAGCATAACGAGTTCCATCAGGCAATGACTGAGATCATGCTCAACCGCGAGTTTTTGCCGAACACTCCCTGCCTCGTAAATGCCGGCCGCGACAATGGCCAGCTTGCCGCTTGCTTTGTTCTCGGAATTCCCGACTCCATTGCCGGCATCATGGACCATGCCAAGGTTACCGCGATGATTCATCAAACCGGCGGCGGCACCGGCATGACTTACGAGTCGCTGCGCCCCGCAGGCGCCACCGTCAGCCTGAGACACGGCACCGCCTCCGGGCCCGTTTCTTTCATGAACATCGTCAATCAAGTAACCGATGTCGTGAAACAAGGGGGAGTTCGCCGCGGCGCGAATATGGGAATGATGCGAGTCACCCACCCCGACATCCTCCGCTTTATCCACGCCAAGAGCGATCAGCACTCCCTAGTTAACTTCAATATCTCGGTCAACGTCACGGACAACTTTCTCGCCGCCGTTGATAACAACGAATGGTTTCAACTCGAGTTCGATAGTCGACCATGGACCCAGGCAATCTATGATCCTGTCGCCGATCACGACTACGCCATTTACCTTCGCGAAGACAACTTCCCATGCCTCGCACCAGACCCACTGGTCTTTTGCGACCGTGACGCTTTCCTTAAACAGGACCTGACCCGATACAAGAAAGTCACGCCTCCCGGCCCAGGAATGATCTATGCCCGCGACATTTGGAATCGCATGCTTGCCAGCGCGCACAAGTATGCCGAACCCGGGATCGCCTTCATCGACGAAGTAAATCGCCACAACCATTTGATGGCCTCAATGGGACCGATCTACTCGTGTAACCCTTGCGGCGAACAATTCCTGCACGCCAACAACTCCTGCAATCTTGGCTCGATCGACGTCAGCAAGTTTCACGACACCGACAACCGCGGTCGCCGCAATATCAACTGGAACCACCTGCGCCACGTCGTCCACACCAGCACGCAGTTTCTGGATAACGTTATTGATACTTGCACCTGGCCACTCCCTGAAATCGAAGACACCGTCAAGCGCACTCGACCTGTTGGGCTCGGTATCATGGGCTTCGCCGACCTCTGTTTGAAACTCGGTATCACTTACGGCTCTCCGGAATCCTGCGCTCTTATGGACGAAGTAATGGGCTTTGTACGCTATGAAGCCTGGAATAAGAGCCTTCAGCTCGGTTTGGAAAAAGGCGCTTTCCCCGAATTTGAAGAGAACCGGCAGGCCTACCGGGAGTTTATCTACGACACTATTGGGATTTCGCCAGAAGTACCTTTAAC
>DATGVD010000266.1:0-2127 GCA_035300785.1 Pyrinomonadaceae bacterium
TCGGGATCACGATTACTTCCAGTTTGTAAGTTGAATGGAACTCGCCGGCTTCCGTTTCCGCCGTGCCGGTCATGCCGGAAAGCTTTTGGTAGAGCCGGAAATAATTTTGCAGAGTGATCGTGGCCAGCGTCTGATTCTCCCGCTCGATCTTTACCTCTTCCTTCGCTTCGACGGCCTGATGCAATCCATCAGACCAGCGCCGGCCCTTCATCAAACGCCCGGTGAAATCATCGACGATGATCACTTCGCCGTTCTGCACGACGTATTGATGATCCAGACGGTAAAGCGTGTGCGCCTTCAAGGCCTGCTCGACACAGTGCAGCAGCTCCATGTTAGAAGGATCGTAAAGATTGCCAACGCCGAGCAGCTTTTCCGCTTTGTCCACGCCATCTTCGGTCAGCACCGCGGAATGGTTCTTCTCATCGACGATGTAATCGCCGGTCTTCTGGCCTTCGGCCAGTTCTTCGCCGCGCTGAAGCTGCGGAATGATCGCGTTCGCCTGATAGTACTTGTCCGTTGATTCTTCGGAAGGCCCGGAGATGATTAGCGGCGTGCGCGCTTCGTCGATCAGGATCGAGTCAACCTCGTCCACGATCGCGTAATAGTGATCGCGCTGCACGCAGGTGGCCAGGTCGAACTTCATGTTGTCGCGCAGATAATCGAAGCCGAACTCGTTGTTCGTGCCGTAGGTGATGTCGGCGGCGTAAGCGGTCTGGCGCTCGAAATCATCCATGTCGTTCTGGATGCAGCCCACGGTGAGTCCGAGGAAGCGATAAATCTGGCCCATCCATTCCGCGTCGCGCGCAGCGAGATAATCGTTTACCGTGATGACATTCACGCCGCGATCGGTCAACGCGTTGAGATAAGCCGGCAGCGTCGCGACCAGCGTCTTGCCTTCGCCGGTGCGCATCTCAGCGATCTTGCCCTGATGCAAAACGATGCCGCCGATCATTTGCACGTCGAAGTGACGCATGCCGGTCGTCCGCTTGCTCGCTTCACGTACCAGGGCAAACGCCTCGGGCAGGATTTCGTTCAGCGCTTCCTGTTCGCGATACCGGCGATCGTCTTTGTCGCGCGCGTCTTTGACGGCGTCGGCGATCTGGGCTTTGAAGAAAGCCGTACGCTCGCGCATCTGTTCGTCGGAAAGCTTCTGAACCTGCGGCTCGAATTCATTGATTAGCGCAATGGTTGGACGAATGCTTTTCAGAAAGCGTTCATTGCTGCTGCCGAAGACTTTGGTTAATGCTTTATCGAAATTCATAATGATTTTTGTTTAGAGTTCAACCTTCAGGTTGTTGCTCGCGACCAACAAGACCAAGCTAAAGCTTGAACTCTGAACGCAGCCTGAGATTGTACGAGAGCGCCGAGTTGCCAATCAAGCGGAGGGAGATTCATCTTGACAAAGCTTGCCCTTTTTGTTTTCTCTGTGAAGTCTCTGTGGTCCTCTGTGACTCTGTGGTTAAGGAAGGTTCATCACCACAGAGACCGGAGAGCAAGCACAGAGGTTCCCAGAGAGAACGCGGCCAAATGTCATCGAAACCAACCATCATGAAATTCGGCGGCACGTCCGTCGAAGACAGCGCAGCGTTTCGCAACGTGGCTCACATTGTGAACTCGGCAGGGCCGGAGCGCATCGTGGTCGTGGTGTCGGCCATCGGTGGATTCACCGATGCATTGCTGTCGAGCGTCGAGCAGGCAAACGATGGCGATGCGCGCACCGCCACCCGGTGCCTCGATCAGGGCTTTGAACGGCACCGCGCGATCGCTAATCAGTTACTTGGTGGTGAAACGAAGGCCCAGTTTGAGGCTGCGCTGGCGGACGCCCGCGATCAGATTCGGGAGCTACATAAGATTGTGGCGGCGCATCCATCCACGCATGCGCCACTGCGGGACGAGATTGTCGCCTTCGGTGAATTGCTTTCGTCGCAATTGCTCGGCGCGGTACTTCGCGAAAACGGCCTCGCTGCCCGTTACGTCGACGCGCGCCGCCTGATCAAAACCGACGAGAGCTATGGCGGCGCGGCGCCGCTCCGGGAGACGACAATCGCGACCCAGGCCGCGTTGGGTCCGCTGATCGAAGTGGGCGAGATTCCCGTGGTCGGCGGCTTCATCGCCAGCACCGCGAAA
>DATGVD010000267.1:0-3129 GCA_035300785.1 Pyrinomonadaceae bacterium
ACATAGCAGTGCGCCGGCAGAGCGCAGCGGCGACGGCGCTTTCGATCGCCTTTCCCGCTGCCACTGAATCAAACTCAGAAAATCGAAAGCGGTGTCGCGCTACGCTTGCCACCGCACTCCAAAGATGGATTTTGAAAGCGCGATGAGTTTACTCAGAGCAGAAAAGCTCTGCAAGTGAGCACGTCGTGATCTGGCGTCGTATTTTGAGAGATGGCCGCTCTTCAGTTAATGATCCACGAAAACACCCCAACCGGAAATGGTTTCGTGCGCGCGGTTTCGTGTGATCTCGTGGATCATTCCTTTTGGAGCGGGATAGAATAGGAAACCAAACTGAGACACGATCCGTCGCCAGGCAGGAGATAGTGTGAGGTCGACCGCAGGAAAGACCAACCGGCGCTGGTTTCTAAAAGTCGGCGCCGCCTTCGCGCTTATGCCGGCGACTGCTCGCGGCCAAATCCCAATCGAGCGCGGACGGTTCAGCGAAGACTATCTCCCGATCGTCCGCAAGCAGCTACTTGACGTCGTCAATACCGAACGCTCACAAGCGGGTCTGTCCGCGCTCCAACTCGATGATCTGGCTTGCAAAGTTGCGAATGATCATGCGCGCGACATGGCCAACGGACGTTTCCTCAGTCACTGGGGCAGCGACGGCCGCAAGCCTTATCAGCGTTATTCGTTTGCCGGCGGCAGCGACGCGATCCAGGAGAATGTTTCCGCGGCCGACAACATTCTTTCGTTGACGCCCAACGGCGTCGGGGGAGACTTGCTCGACATGCATACGGCAATGCATGCTGAGAAGCCGCCGAACGACGGGCATCGGCAAGCGATTCTCGCTTCGCAGCATACTCATGCGGGCTTTGGCATTGCGCTCAACGGGCACAGCCTGCGGCTCTCGGAGCTTTATGTTTCCCGTTATCTCGAAGTCAACCCGTTTCCCCGACAGGCGAAGCGACGAACCACGCTGGTCCTGACCGGAAAGCTTTTGAACCCGGCGCATTTTCTCCACGAAGTGGACGTCTTCTTTGAGCCTCTGCCGGCGCCACCGTCCGTCGACTGGCTACGCACGCCGCGCGGTTACGCTCTGCCCGACGAGTATGTCGGACTGCGACCCCAGGCGCCGCATGGAGCGCATTACGGCGACGGGAGCACCGGCGATTACGAGTGGGCCAATGGAAAGTTTCGCGTGCCCGCAAAATTATCCCGCGACGCGCCCGGGATTTACACGATCGTGTTTTGGATTAGACGCGTGCCGGCCGATAAAGCATTTCCCGGAGCCGAAGTTTGTATCTGGGCCGAATGAGTCAAACGGTGAGAGTGGCTTTGCCAAAAAAAGTCGATCCAATCTGGAACGAACCGGTTAGTACTGGGAACGCGGGCGGCCTCGCCCGCTATGAGTGCGAAGCGGGAAACAGCTACATCATGAAGGGGGTTGAGATTGAGCATGCTGCGCACCCTGTGCGGGCGAGGGCGCCCGCGCTCCCAGTATTAGCTTGTCTCTTCCCGCCACACGACTCTTTGGGCAAGGCCGGTGAGAGTGTGAACGTAAGAACGCCTGAAGAGAAACTTTGGCTGCGGATGATGACTACCCGAACAATGCTGCTCGCGCTGGTCGTGGTTTGCGTTCTCTCAACAAGCACCGCCAACGCACAGCAACAGGTGAACAAACCACAACTCGCCGCGCAAGTGCGCACAGAGTTTTTGCACGCCTGGAATGGCTACAAGAAATATGCCTGGGGCCACGACGATCTGAAACCGCTCAGCAAGACGTACCACGATTGGTATGCCCAATCGCTTCTGATGACTCCGGTCGATGCGCTCGACACGATGATCCTGATGGGCCTGAAAGATGAAGCGAAACACACGCGCGAATACATCGACCAGAACCTTTCATTCGACAAAGACATCGAGGTGCAGAATTTCGAGATCACGATTCGACTGCTCGGCGGCTTGCTTTCCAGCTATCAACTCACCGGCGACCGGCGGCTTCTGGTGCTGGCGGAAGACCTGGGAAATCGTCTACTGCCCGTGTTCGATTCGCCGACCGGCTTGCCTTACCGATACGTCAATCTCAAGACCGGAAAGGTCCGCGGCAATGTAACGAATCCGGCGGAAGCGGGGACTCTATTGATTGAGTTTGGCACGCTTAGCAAACTTACTCACAAACCTGTGTTCTATGACAAAGCGAAACGCGCGCTGGTGGAAATCTACAAACGGCACTCGCCCATCGGTTTGGTCGGCGCGTGGATCAATGTCGAGACAGGCGAATGGACGGACACCGACAGCCACATCAGCGGCGCGATCGATAGTTACTACGAATATCTTCTGAAGTGCTGGCTGCTATTCGGCGATGAAGATTGCCGACGCATGTGGCGCGATAGCATCGCGGCAATTAATAAGTATCTAGGTGAAGAAGTGACGAGTGATTTCCTGAGCTTCCTCGGCCGAATACCTTATCAGCAAGTGTGGTACGGCCACGCCGATATGAACACCGGCAGGCGCACCGCGACGATTTACGGTGCGTTGGATGCTTTCTTTCCGGCGGTGCTGGCGCTCTCAGGTGATCTCGATCGCGCGCAGCGTTTGCAGGAATCTTCTTTCAAGATGTGGTCGATGTACGGCATCGAACCGGAAGAATTGAATTACAAATCGATGCAAATCGTCTCGCCCGGTTATCCTTTGCGGCCAGAGATCATCGAATCAACTTATTATCTTTATCACTACACCAGAAACCCAAAGTACCTGCGGATGGGTCAAACCATGTTCGAAGACTTCGCTAAGTATTGCCGCACGGACGAGGGCTACGCTGCGTTGAAGAGCGTCGTGACGAAGGAAAAGACAGATTCAATGCAGAGCTTCCTGTTCGCTGAGACTTTCAAATACTTCTATCTGTTGTTCGCGTCGCCGAAGACCTTGGACTTCGACAAAGTAATCTTCAACACTGAAGCGCATCCGATGCGTCGAACTTTCAAATGACGACCGCAAGCGACAGCCGCGACGAACTTATCGCCCTGCTTCAGTTGGCCTACTCAGGCGAGTTGGCAGCGGCCCATGCTTATCGCGGACATTGGCATTCAGTCCGTCAGACGGATGAGAGAGAATCGATCCGGAAGATCGAGGAGGACGAGTGGC
>DATGVD010000268.1:0-5537 GCA_035300785.1 Pyrinomonadaceae bacterium
GTAGTAAGACTGATACTTAGTAATCAGGCTGGTCCCTTTGGCGTATTGATGTCTGAAAAAGATCCCCTGTGACCAGGTAAAGGTCTGGCCAGAGATCGTCGTGTGCGGATCCGGAGCCACACTGGTTGTCAGCAGCGGATCACCCTGCTTCGTGGTCGAAGTGATATCAGTTCGCACGAGTTTGGCCAGGCGCGTCGCGCCTTCGGCATTCACTTCACCGGCGCCTTGCTCCAGCATGTTCCAACCGGCCAGCGGCTGGGCCGTGTACATCAAGATCATCTTGACCATATTCGGCGTCAGCTTTGGATTGACCTGGAGCATCAGGGCCGCGACACCTGACACGACGGGCGCGGCCATGGAGCTGCCGCTTAGGTACATCAAGCGCATGTGGTTTGTATTAGTGATCCCGGAATCCAATTCTGGATGCTGAATAACAAGATTGTTACCCGCAGCACTTTGGTACCCAATGCCCAGCAGCAGACCATCGCTGCCGCCGATATCAGATTCGGCGTAGATTAGTTTGTTACCCGGCGCGATCAGATCTGGCTTTAGCAGATTGTCGTAATGAACTACTCGGTTCGAATCTGTCCAGTGACTGCGGGTCGGCCCACGCGAACTGTAAGTGGTAACCCCATCGTCGCCACGCGCGTTCGTGCCGAAGGTGTTGGCGGCGCCAACTGTAATCACTGAGGGCTCATTGCCGGGCGAATGAATCTGCCCGTAGATTTTCCTGCCGTTTGCGTCCTTGCCGTTGTTGCCGGCAGCGGCAACCACGACTATGCCCGCGTCAACCAGCGCGCGCGCGGCGCGACAGACTGGATCATTCTTGTAAGTACTGACAGCCGGAGTGCCGAGGCTCATGTTGACAATGCGAATGTTGTACTTGTCTTTATTTAGCGGATTGGTCGAGCCAACCGGTTTGGTAGGATCGGCCGGGCTAATGATCCAGTTCAGCGCGCTTAATAGAGCTGAAGTCGTACCGGTCCCCTGCGAGTTCAATACTCGCAGGTTGATGATGGTCGCACCCGGCGCGACGCCTTGATATGCAGTGCCGTTGGAGTAACTGGCCGCGGCGGCGGACGAGGCTACGTGACTACCGTGGCCGTACGGATCGGTTGCGGTGTTGTTCTCGCCCGTAAAGTCTTTGCTGAATCTTATGCGATTGCTGCCATATGTAAACGCATCGTGGCTGCCGTCGATGCCGGAATCGAGCACGGCCACACCGATGCCGGTGCCGTCAATCGCCGACGCTCCCAACAGACCGGCGAGCAGGCTCGGGGCATTGCGAACCTGGTCTGTTCCGGTGGTGGCCGTGACGTGACCGAAAGATTCGAGGGTCACATTTGGCGAGATGTAATTAGCGACTCTTCGCTTGGCCAATTCTTCTATCGCCTTGGCCGGCAACTGAACGTACATCGCTCCAAGTTGAGCCATGCGCGCATCAACCGAGACGCCATACCGTCTCAGGAGTGAGCTAACCTCGCCGCTGTCAACGTCATTGACTTGCAGGATCGCGTCCACCCGGCCGTTCGGCCCCACTTTCTGCATCAGGTCGCGCATGTCGGGTGAGATCTTTTCGCCTTCGAACTCTTCATTGATCGGACTCTTCTTCTTCGCGTTAGCGGCACTTGAATCCGCGGCCGCATTGCCAATGTGGTCGATTGAAATCGATTCGAACAGCTTAGCCACCTTCGGGTTGGCGGCGATGTATTCGGCATAGGCTTCAGGCGAGCTGCCGCCAATTACTCGAACGTGATTCACTTCGATCGCCGCTTGCACGGCGGTGGACGCAACCGTCGTCGCGCGCTCGCCGGCGTACTGATGAAGCTGATCGACAAAGAGAATGATCTGCCCGTCGGCCTTCGCGGCCTCGCCGAATACGGACTGCACGCGACTCGCGAATTCGTCGCTGGTTCCGGCGCCCTTGGCCAGCGCGTCAAGGCTTAGACTCAGGACGTGTTTGTTGCGCAGTGATTCCGGCACCTCGCCGAATGCGATTCTGAAAGCCAGACCACGGGCGATGGCGTTTCGGTCCAGGTCGAACTCACCCACGAGTACCGGCGCCTTGCTCGTCGTGCGGCCGAGGCTCTCGATCACGCGGGCGATGTCGGCATCACGGCCATGGGCCGGTTCGAGTTTGCCGCGCAGGGCCAACTGCGTCAGGTCTGTCGCATACTTTGCGAGGGCCGGATAGTCAGTCGTCGCCTGACTGCGCGCGTCGCGCTGGCTGGCCGACTGGCTCGGTTCGTTTGACTGGGCCGCCGTGCGCTGGTTGAAAACGAGGCCTGCACACAGGGAAACCAGCAGAGCTGAGGCTGTGAACCAGGTTACGATGGGGGCGTGTTTCTGTCTCTTCATTGTAATTGTGGATCCTCTTCCCTGTAAGATCGCCGGAACGTGTCCGAACCGGGTTTTCGTCAGGGCGCTACCTTTTATAATCGTAATCGCAGCCACCGTTGGGGTCCGCGATAAGACCTTGAAAGAACTCCGCCACGTAGAGAGACTCCAGGGGCGTTGCGTTCACAGCGAGACCCGTGCCAGCCCTTGCAGGGAAACGAGAAGCCGGAAAACAAAAGGGATTTGTCGAAATCAAGGGAAACAGGCGAGGCTTGGTGCATTCAAGCTGAAAGGCCATCTAAGTCAAATTGGGAGTCTGAGCCATCGTTGTGACTGACACATGCGGCCGGGACTCTTCGGGTAATTCGGCCTCCAGAAGAGCGATGGCCGGGTTCTTGCTCAAGGCATTTTGCTAAAACAGAGGCTTCGTGCGATCTTGAGCTTGCGCTATAATGCGCACAGCGTTGGGTTTGAACGACGCCTGGCAATCATAAGTAACTTAGGGCATCCTGATGTTCGAACGCTACACTGAAAAAGCGCGCCGGGTAATTTTCTTTGCTCGTTACGAGGCCTCGCAGTTTGGCGCCCCGGCGATCGAACCTGAGCACCTGCTGCTCGGTCTGATGCGTGAGGACAAGACGCTCACGGGCCGGTTTTTCCCGCGCGCGCAGATCACGATCGAATCCATCCGCAGAGAGATCGAAAGTCGCACGCTTTTGCGCGAGCGGATTCCTACCTCGGTCGAGTTGCCGCTGGCCCCGGAGACCAAGCGCGTCCTCGCTTTCTCGCACGAAGAATCGGATCGCCTACAGCACCGGCACATCGGCACTGAGCATCTGCTGCTCGGGCTGCTGCGCGAAGAGCGTTCGATGGCAGCGCAGATACTTTTCGAGCGCGGTCTGCGACTCAACGCCGTGCGCGACGAGATTGCGCGCCAGTCGGGAGCCGACGCGCGGCACCGCAAAGACATCCCTCATCTGTTGGAATTCTCGCGCGACTTGACGGATGACGCGGCCAACGACCGGCTCGATCCGTTGATCGGCCGTGATGACGAGATCGAGCGCGTGGTTCAGATTCTCTGCCGGCGCACAAAAAACAATCCGGTGCTGATCGGCGAGCCGGGCGTGGGCAAGACGGCGATTGTCGAAGGACTCGCGCAGCGGATCGTCCGCGGCGAGGTGCCTTCGTTTCTGGAAAACAAACGCATCCTCTCGCTCGACATCAGCCTGATCGTCGCCGGCACAAAATATCGCGGGCAATTCGAAGAGCGCCTGAAACAGATCATGCGCGAGCTGATCGATAATCCGCAATACATCGTTTTCATCGACGAGCTGCACACGCTGGTGGGCGCCGGTTCGGCGGAGGGCTCGCTCGACGCCGCTAACATCCTGAAACCGGCGCTGTCGCGCGGCGAGATTCAGTGCGTCGGCGCGACGACGCCGGCTGAGTTTCGCAAGTCGATCGAAAAAGACCGTTCGCTGGAGCGCCGCTTCCAGTCCGTGAAAGTTCCGCCACCGACGGAAGCTGAAGCCATCGCGATTCTGGACGGCGTGCGCGAACGCTATGAGAGTTTTCATCAGGTGCGCTATACCAAGGACGCGATTGAGGCCGCCGTGCTGCAATCCAGCCGCTACATTCCGGATCGCTTCCTGCCCGACAAAGCAATCGACGTCATCGATGAAGCCGGCGCGCGCGTCAAGCTGCGCGTGCGCGCGGAACAGGGAAACCTGGATGCTTTGACGGCGTCGCTCGACGAATGGGAGCGCGGAACTTACGGGCGCGCGCAGGCGCCGATTCATGACGAGTTGGATCCGCTGGTCATGGCGGAGGTGACCCGCGACGACGTCGAAGAAGTGATCGCGCGCTGGACCGGGATTCCCGTAACTTCATTGAAAGAAGCAGAGTCGCGCAAACTTTTGCGGATCGAAGCCGAGTTGCACAAGCGCGTCATCTCACAACGCCCGGCAATCTCGGCGCTGGCGCGCGCCATTCGGCGTTCGCGCGCGGGTTTGAAGAATCCGCACCGGCCGGTCGGCTCGTTTCTGTTTCTTGGTCCAACCGGCGTCGGGAAAACTGAAGTCGCCCGCTGTCTGGCCGAGTTCCTGTTTGGCAGTCAGCGCTCGATGATTCGCTTTGACATGTCTGAGTTCATGGAAAAACATTCCGTGTCGAAGCTGATCGGCTCGCCGCCGGGCTACGTGGGCCATGAAGAGGGCGGCCAGTTAACGGAACGCATCAAGCGCTCGCCTTATTCAGTTCTGTTGTTCGACGAGATGGAAAAAGCTCACGCGGACATTTACAACATTCTGCTGCAGGTCTTCGAAGACGGCATTCTCACCGACGCGCTGGGAAACACGATCGATTTCAAGAACTCGATCATCATCATGACTTCGAACATTGGCGCGCGCTTTATTCAGAAACGCACTTCGCTGGGATTCCAGGGTACGGCCGATCTGTCCCGCGGCAAGATGGAAGAGATGGTGATGGCCTCCGTCCGTCAGACTTTCAATCCCGAGTTTATCAACCGGCTGGACGAGATCATCATCTTTGACGAGCTGGGTGACGAAGAACTGCTTGATGTCCTGCAGCTACAAATCGACCAGATCAATGCCACGATGTCCAACCATGGTTTTATTGTGCGGCTCACTGACGAATCAAAGCAGTGGATCCTTGCCAAGACCTGCGCCGATCGTTCGTATGGCGCGCGTCCGCTGCGCCGCGCGCTGCAAAAGCATGTCGAAGATCCGTTGTCAGAGGCACTCATCCAGGGCCACCTTGGCGATGCTTCGCTGGTGGAGATGTTTGTCGATGAAGACGTGTTGAGCTTTCGACCCATCATGATCGACGAAGCGGGCGTCGAGCAGCCCGGTGACTTGCTGTTAACTTACTGAAAGATCCCCCAGGTTACTGTCTGAGCGGCCTACATCAAAAACGTTTTCGCAGCCGCGATACCTCGCTGCGTGGACTTTCACTTTAATTTCCCGGTATAATGCGCCACTTTGCTAAGTCGGAAGCTGGCAACGGGCGAAGGTCGCGGTGAATCAAAGTGCTTCCCAGACAGCGCAACCGCGCCGGGTTTGTGTTACGGTTTTTCCTGAACTAAGCGCTTAACTTTCTATTGGCGGTGTGAAGTCCCCAGAGAGACCTCGACGGGAACCGGCACTTATGCACTTTTATCGCGTCGTCTGGCTCACTGTTCT
>DATGVD010000269.1:0-5501 GCA_035300785.1 Pyrinomonadaceae bacterium
GGCAACGCGATGGCGGGCGCGATGACGGATGCGATGAAGCAACGCGGCGCGACGGTAACCGAATCTGGAGGCGGTGCGACCGCCGCGGCTGCGGCCAAATGCGTCAAATGCGGCGCGGCGATGCCGACCGGTTCAAAGTTCTGTAGCGAGTGCGGCGCTTCACAGGCCGCAGCGAAATGCTCGAATTGCCAGAACGAGCTGAAACCCGGCGCGAAGTTCTGCGAAGAGTGCGGGACAAAGGTCGCGTAGGCGAGCTTACACAGAAAGAAACGAAGGCCGGACTTTACGCGTCCGGCTTTCTGATTTATTGGCTCTCGTGCACGGCCCGATGTTATGCTTGACCACCCCAAAGACACCCTTGGTTGAGAATTGAATGCTAAGCCACTTCAAAACTCCGCGCCGCGTAGTCATCACCGGCATGGGCTGCGTCACCCCGGTCGGCATCGGGCGGGAAGCGTTCTGGTCCGGCCTGCACCGCGGTGAAAGCGGTGTGCGGCGAATCGAATCGTTTGACGTTTCTCAATCACCCGTAAAGATTGCCGCGCAAGTGCAGGACTTTGATTGGGAGGCTCAGCTCGGGCCCAAAGATCGTAAGCACGTGCCGCGTACGGTCCCCTTGGCGCTGGCCGCCGCGCGCGAAGCATTTGCCGACGCCGGCATTTCTCCAAAGGATCTTTCAATCGAAGAACGACAACAGATTGGGGTAATGCTGGGCACCGGCGGCGGTGGGTTGCCGTTCGTCGAGCAGCATTACGCGATCTGGTATCAGGGGGGCTCGCATTCCAAGGCGAGCATTTACATAATTCCGGCAGCGACGCACGGCACCTTGTCGAGCGAGCTTTCGATGGCCTTCGGCCTGCGTGGTTTATCGCATGTGATCTCAACCGGCTGCACCAGCTCCACCGACGCGATTGCGTATTCAGCGCAACACATCGCGTTGGGCCGGCAAGAAGTTATGATCGCCGGCGGGGTGGACGCGCCACTGGCGCCGGGAATACTGGCCGGATTCAATCTGCTGACCGTGCTCACGACGGAGTGGAACGACGAGCCACAACGAGCATCGCGTCCCTTTACGCGCAATCGTTCGGGCATGGTTCTGGGCGAAGGGTCCTGGATCTATGTGCTGGAAGAGTTCGAACGAGCCAGGCAGCGCGGGGCGAAGATTTATGCCGAGATTACGGGTTACGGCTCGACCTGCGATGCCTATCATCGCGTTCGTCTTCAGGAAGGTGGCGATGAGCCGGCGCGCGCCATGGCGCTCGCGATGGCCGACGCCGGCGTTGAGGCGGGCAACATCGATTACGTGAATTTGCACGGCACTTCGACGATGCTCAACGATCGCATTGAAACGAACGCTTTGAAGATCGCGCTGAACTGCAACGCGCACCGCATCCCGATGTCCGGGACGAAATCACAAGTCGGACATCCGCAGGGAGCGAGCGGCGCCGCCGGTCTGGGCGCGGCTTTGTGCGCAATGCAGACGGGTATCATCCCTCCGACAATCAACCTCGACGAGCCCGATCCGGATTGTGATCTCGACTATGTTCCCAACCAGGCCCGTAAAGCCGACGTGCGCGTCGCCCTGTGTAATTGCATCGGTTTTGGATCGAAGAACAGCGCGCTGGTGATAGAGAAAGTTTGAACCAGCAGCTGGCGCCTAATCATCGCATTCGCCCTTGTCGAGGTGCTCGATGACGTGCTTATTTCGCAGCGTTCGGCGATCCGTGTCAGCGACTAATTGTCGTGGGCTTCGAGCCTGGCGACATCGGCTTGATCCTGCGGCCTGCCGACCGCCCTTTTGTTTTGAATCAGGTGAGATCGTCCAATGACCGGGATCTTCAGGCCTTCGAGCTGCACGATCAACTGGTCAGTTTGGGCTTCATTAAATTCGACAGCGGTGATTTCCGTAAGGATATCGATTCGCCGAGGACTGATGCCAAGCTGAATGACTGTTCCCGGCTTCGACAGATCTTCGGGTCTTAGATTCGAAAGCGGCGCGCCGAACCTCTCAAGCGCGCGCCAAACACGAGGGGCATTGTCGTCGGAGCGTTTGATCCATAGATCGAGGTCGCCGGTCGCGCGCGGCAAACCGTGCGCAGCGACCGCGTACGCCCCAACGAGCATGAACTCAACTTTCTCTTCGCAAAACGCGGACAATATGTCGCGGAAGTCTGAGTTTATCAACCGGTTCTCCCTTGAAGGCCCAGGCATCCAGGGTAAGTTGCCACATCATCTCCAGACGTTCGGCCGGTGTGGTTGATCGAATATCGTCGTACTTATCTTGCTCTTGAAGTCTGAAAACCTTTGGTTCATGAGCTTCGATTGGCATAATTTGATCGTAATTATACCATTGGCTCCGTCAACGCACCCGGGATTGTCGCCCTACTTGCACTCATGCTGAAAAAGTTTCGCCAACGCAGCCACGAGCTCGAGAACATAGACAAGGGCACCTACACGCCTGAAGAGTACGAGGGATGCATTGTCGAACTACAGCGGGTGAACGAATGGCTCGGCGACGCGAAGGCCCTGCGCAGTTCGTTACTAAGAGAGATTGAAACCCAGGGTCTGGAATCATTTTCGGTGTTGGACGTCGGCGCCGGATCAGGAGAGTTGCTTCGAGTAACGGCACAGTGGGCCCGGGCAACAAACCGAACAGCCAGGTTGGTGGGACTGGAACTGAACGAAAGATCGGCTCAGGCAATCCTCGGTGAATCTTGCGACTTTCCCGAAATCTCTTCGGTGCAAGCGAACGGGCTCGCGCTTCCTTTTGGCGATGATGCGTTTGACTACGTCATCCAATCGCTGACACTGCATCATTTCGATGACGCTGGCGCGGTCAGCATTCTCCGCGAAATGGGCCGCATCGCGGCGCGCGGAATTTTCGTGATCGACCTGCACCGTAACCCGGTCGCGTATTTTTTCTACACCACAATTGGGCGTCTGTTTCTGCACAATCGCCTGCTGCGCGAAGATGGAGCGCTTTCGATCTTGAAAAGTTTCAAGCCGGAGGAAATGGAAGCCCTTGGTCATCAAGCCGGGCTCGGGAATGTCATCGTTGAGAAACATTTTCCGTCGCGATTGGTACTGCGTGCAGAAATGAACGGTAAGGTTTAGGAGCGGGCTACACCGCCGCCCGTCGGGCCTTAGCCCAACTCCAGACCTTGCGTTTGGTATGAATAATCAGTTCGACTACGACGTGATCATCGCCGGCGGCGGACCGGCCGGCGCCAGCGCGGCGACCCACCTGGCGATGCGCGGGGCGCGGGTCTTGCTCGCTGAGCAAAAGAAATTTCCCCGGGAGAAGCTTTGCGGAGAGTTCATCTCGCCCGAATGCGCGCTTCACTTCGAACGTCTTGGCGTGATCGATCGGATGCTGGCGGCCAGTCCGGCTCACCTTAACGAAACCGTTTTTTACGCGCGCAATGGCAAGAGCGTTTGCGTTCCGAGCCAGTGGTTTGGCGCGAACGGCTCGGCCCTGGGACTTAGCCGGGCCGAGATGGACGAGCGTTTGTTGCGTCGCGCCCGCGAAGCAGGTGTCACGGTACTGGAAGAGGCGCAGGTTGGGGATCTACTTTTTGAAAAGGCAGAAGTTCGCGGCGTCGGACTGAAGAACGCAGGAACCCAAATCAGTTACCACGCCCCGGTCACAATTGACGCCACGGGTCGCGCTCGTTCGCTCGCTCGTCGCGTGGGACCGCATCGATCAAAGCCGAATCGGGCTCCTCTGGTGGCGTTCAAAGCCCATCTTGAAGACGCGCGCGTCGCCCCCGGCGCGTGCGAAATCTATTTTTATCGGGGCGGCTATGGTGGCCTCAGCAGCATTGAAGACGGCCGCAGCAATCTTTGTTTTATCGCGTCGGTGCGTGACGTACGCGCTTGCGCCGCGGATCCGGAGCGCGCGATGCGTGAAATTGTCTGTCAAAACGCCCGCGCAGCTTATGCGCTGGCAGACGCGCGCGCGCGCGCGCCATGGCTCGCCGTGACGCTCGAGAGTTTTGGCCGGCATCAAATCGCGCCCGCGAAAGGTTTGCTGACAATTGGCGATGCGGCATCCTTCATCGATCCTTTTACCGGCAGCGGCATGCTGATGGCGCTGGAGAGTGGCGAGCTTGTCGCCGAGATCATCGCTGATCATTTGGACGCCATCCGCAACGGTTGCGGATTCGAAGAATTGAGCGAACAGTATCGAGTAGCCTACGAAAGAAGATTCGATTCACGTTTGCGGATCTGCTCGTTGATGCGCCGGGCCGCGTTTGTGCCCGGCCTGGCTGAGATGGCGATTCGGTTCCTTCGCACGAGTGATCGCCTGCGCCAATTCGTGACGCGCGCCACCAGAGGCACGTCACGGGATAACTTGAGATCCGCTGCTTCATGAGTCCCGGGACAATGACTCATGCACGACCACCGACCTCTTCGGCATGCAATAATTCCCTTGCAAAGCAAGCGTTTTTACTGTAATAAAGCGCGTTAAGATATGTGATCGGCTAGCCCCGAACTCAATCGAGGATTGGCTGGCGCGCAGGTTTCCCCAACGTTCGGCAGGCTTCCGAGCTGACATTCAAAAGGAGCAAAAAGATGCGGTTTTCCCCCGGTCAATGGCGCAGAACTTCGATTAAGGTTCTGTTCGTTTGCATAGCGGTGTTTTCGTTTGCGACCCTGGCGATGTCGCAGGCCCAGTCGAACGCGGCTGACTTGCAGGGCATCGTGCGCGATCCAAAAGGCGCTGTGATCAGCGGAGCCACCGTGACTGCGCGCAACACCGCGACGAATCTTTCGCGCAGCGCTACCACGGATGGCGACGGAGCCTATCAGCTCATCGATTTGCCGCCCGGAGACTACGAAGTGACGGCGGAAGCGCCCGGCTTTTCCAAGGCCAGGATTCCCGCCGTGACTTTGACCGTTGGTCAGAAGGCGGATCTGGAAATCCCCATGGCTATCGGCGCAGTTAGCGAGGTGGTAACCGTCACCACGGCCAGCGTCGCGTTGGTCGAAACGGCGTCCACGACCGTCGCGAGTACGATCAATCAGAACAGCATCCAGAACTTGCCGATTAACGAACGCAGCGCCACCGGTTTTGCGCTCACGATTTCAACCGTAGGCCGTGACAACGGCAGGCCTATCGGCCCAGCGCCGACTTCGGGTCTAAACATCGGCGGCCAGCGCGGACGCTCGACGCAAGTCAGCGTGGATGGCGCGGATTTCACCGACAACTCGATCAATGCCGCGCGCACCACCGTTTCACAGGAGGCAGTGCAGGAATATCAGGTGGCCACGAATTCCTACGCGCCTGAGTTTGGCCGCGCCACGGGCGGTATCGTCAACGTCGTGACCAAAGGCGGAACAAACGATTTCCACGGCAACATTTTTGGATTCATCCGCCACAAGAGTATTCAATCGCGTAATGCCTTTGCCCCGCTGATTGACAACGATCCGAACAAGAAGCCGCCGTTCACGCGCGGCCAATATGGCGCCACGATTGGCGGACCAATCAAGAAAGATCG
>DATGVD010000270.1:0-3239 GCA_035300785.1 Pyrinomonadaceae bacterium
CGGCCCTTGATGTTTTTCAAGCGTTCGTCCGAAAAGGCCAGCCAGGTGTTGCCGCCGGTTTTGCTGGCGTCTCCGTTGACCGAAAAAACCTGGTCGGGTGCGCTTGTCCCAATGCCGACGCGGCCGTCATTTCTAAGTACCAGAACATTGTCCTGCGTGATTGCACCTGAGGCTTCATTGGCAAAACGCCATTTGGCCAGGTTATTGCCTCCGTCGTACAACTCTTCAAATACTCTCTTGGTAGCTGTTGCATCCACGTTCTCCATCTTGATATCAGGGACGAAGCCCGCGGCGCCGGCGCTCATTAGGAATTGTGCGTGGCTGCTGTTGTTCCTCACCTGAAGGACCGTGCCTGACAATGATAGGCCCCCTACCAAGGTGCCCGGACTCGTCGTGCCGATGCCAACGTTGCCCGTGGCGGAGATGTCGATGCTGCTGGTGGGCGCGCCGGGCCGGATGCGGAAGGGCAAACGAGAACCGCCCGTGACATCGCGGACGAAGAAGTTAGCTTCATTGCCGGCAATGTCCCACGTCTGCGCGGTGAAACCGCCCTGACCCGTCTGTTCGAGTCGATGAGCGGGCGTGTCGCCAGTGGTAATGTGCAGATCCAACACCGGCGTGGCAGTCCTTAACCCGACCCTGCCGGTGCTGCTTACCTTTAGCGCGTTAGCGGGCGCGCCGGCATCGACCTCAAAGACGATTGTGCCCGATTCGTCACCTGACTCTGAAGTTCCTCGATCCACGAACGCGAGGAAACTAGCGCCACCGTTGGCTGAGCTGTTCGCTCTAATTGTCCAATCGTTGGTCGGGAAGCCCGCCGCCGTGCTCGTGTCGTTGAAACTGATGCGGGTGTTATTCTCTTTCAACCTGATCGTGTCAAAGCTGAAGGTTTCGTTGTTGACGCAATCAAGCCCGACGCATTCGCTGCCCTGGACGATCAGATCGTCGGGAATCACTTGATCGGGCAGAGCGCCCAGAGAGAAACGATGGTTGCGAAGTCTGGTTACGGTGTTGCCGGAAAGAACGCCCGGAGGTCGCTGCTGCGGATTCTTGTCGAGACCCTTCGGAGACGAAGTTGGGCGGGAACTGGGTTCGGTTTCGTTGCCAACATAAAGGGCACCATTCTGCAAGGCGAACGATCCGGATTGGACCACGGATTGCACAGACAATCGTCCATGTTTAGTACGGCCATTCTCATCCATAACACCATCGTCCGGGGCCGTCGCAAGGCGTTCCTTGAGGTCCCGCATTTGCACCGTAGTGAACCTGAGTTCATATGTGTACTGACCGTTGCCGAGGGTGGCGCCCGTCTTGTCAAAAAGCGACCACGAGGGCGCGGTGCCTCCGGCGAATTCGCGACGATAAACGGTGCCGTCAGGTCCCGAGATGGTCAGAGTTGCGTTGAAGTACGGAATGGCTGAGTCAAATCGGACGGCCATTCCTTCCGCGCGGACGTTGGCGACTTTGGCTTCTATTGACTGGCTCGCCGTCTGACCCAATACGGCCACCTGGAGACTGGCGAAGACAAGTATGGTGGACATAGTCAAGATAAAACGCTTTTGGTTCTTCATTTCGGATTCCTCCTGTTTGTTTGGTAAGCAAGGTTAAGGGCCATGGGAGAAGCATCCTTGGATTTGGCACTAGTGGCCACAATCCGCGGGAGTACAACTAACTTATCGAAACTAGCAACGGTTTTTATCAAACTAACGTAGTCTAGTCAAGGAAGTTGTGCTAAGACTTGGCGGGCATCCAAAGGCTCCCAATGAAAGCTCATCCGGTCGCGTCGCTGGCCCGATGAGAGTCGCGGCATTTTTGGGTGAACAAGCCGCAACCGGCTAGCGTAGTTGAGATTGCTTTGCTTATGACGAAAACAGCCGGATAATGCTCCGCGAAGCGGTGAACGATCATGTTTTGTCCCCAATGCGCCACTGAATCAACTCCTGATCTGAAGTTTTGCCGATCCTGCGGCGCTAATCTCAAGGTGATTGGCAAAGCAGTTACGCTCAGCGAAGCGATTGCCAGAAGCGACGGCATCCCCGCGAAACTCAAAGACATCTTCAGCAACATCAAAATCGCGCACGTCACGGAAGACGTTTCGCGCGCGCTCGACAAGATGAACCGGGAGATCGCGCGGAGCCACAACGACCCGATGCGCGTCCAGCAGTGGTCGAGGCATGATTGGCCCAGGCATGAAAGGAAACAGAAGACTGCGGAGCAGCGCCGGGAGAGCCATTTGACCAGAGGCTTTGTCACAATGCTTTCAGGCATCGGTCTCTCGACGTTTCTTTTTTTTCTGGGTCACAACCTGGTGCTGAAGTTGCCGCCCGAAGCAATCGCGCAAATTCCTTTTGAGTTAAATTCAGTCATTCGTGTGCTGTGGTTAGTTGGCTTGATCCCTACACTGTCCGGATTGGGTCGCATCATCGCCGGACTTTCTATCCGGTCTGAGCCGGCCAGGCAAGTTGAGTTTCCGGCTGACTCGCCGTTGAGAATCGATCTGCCGGCTCCCGCATTTGATCAGCAGCCAATCAATCGCGGTCCACACCAGGATGAACTGACCATCGCCGCCGCACGAGAAGCGCCGGCCAGCGTCACCGATCGCACGACGAACATTCTTGAACACAAAATACCCGGACGGCGGACCGACGAGATGAACCGCTGACGCTTCCCAAAGATGGCGGCAAGATTTTGCGCCGTGAGAATTGGTGTTGCCCACGGCTAATCGCGTGTATAATCCGCGACAAATCAGTCCAGTCTCTCCCCAGAGGCGCGGCGCGAAGGTCGTCCGGTCGCGCGCAAGGATGCAGCAGATGAAAACTCATTCTTCAAGGAACAAGCTGGGCCCATTTCTGTTAGCAACTGCACTGCTGGCCTGGTTGACGGCCGCGCCGGGGTCAACGGCCTTCGCACAGGATCGGCGTGGCGGCGGTGGTGGCGGCGGAAGTCGCAGCAGCAGCAGCAGCAGCACTCGCAGTGATTCAAGCCGTAGTAGCAGCAGCTCAAGCCGCAGCAGTAGCTCGAGTAGCAGTAGTTCCAGCAGCCGCAGCAGTAACAGCAGTAGCTCGAGTAGTAGTCGCAGCGGCGGGAGCAGCAGTCGTAGCAGCAACGGCGGTGGACAAGGTCGTCGCGACAAAGACAGTGACCGTCAATCTCGGGATCGCTCCAGTGATAGCAGCTCGCGGAATTCGAGCGGCAGCCGCGACAATAGTCGTAATCGCCTGGATAAAAACCGCGAGGGA
>DATGVD010000271.1:0-5764 GCA_035300785.1 Pyrinomonadaceae bacterium
GAAAATAAACTGCGCCCAGTATGGGGAGCACCGCCAAAGAATCCGGGAGCAGGAGCACCGAATAGTAAGCAAACTGAGGCGAAAGCGCGGCGAGAATTCCGGCCACGACGGCGATGCGGCCCGACATCAACTCGCCGGCAATCAGAAAGACGAACACGGCAGCCAGCGCATCGCACAACATCTGTACGAACTCAATTGCCGGGTCCGATTCGCCAAAGGCTTTGAAGATTCCCGCGAGCACAAGCGGATAGCCCGGCGGGTGCGCCATGTCATCGAGGTTGTTAAGAAAAGCGCGCAGATTTCCGCTCAGCAAACGATGCGCGGAATCCTTGTATTCCGCCGTCACAAAAGTCTCGACTCGCCAGACGTCGCGGCGGTTGTCCTGCCAGCTCAGGAAGCGCACGCCAAACGCGACCAGGAAGATGACGGCGCCAAAGACAAGCAATCTCGTGCGGCTGCCCGCGCTCGGTCTGAAACCATCGCGGAGGCGCGAGCTGATCGTGCGAGTGGCTCTGATCCCCGGCTCAGGGTAAGATTCAAGCGCGAAAGTTTCAGTTAGCATCGTCTATGCTGCGCGACAAGTCGATCATCTGTTTTGGCGGCGAAGACTGGTGGTATCACCATCCGCATTCGAAGAACCACCTGATGCGCCGGTTCGCGCGCGCCGGCAACCGGGTGATTTTCGTCAACTCGATTTCCATGGGTCTGCCTTCGCTCGCGCACAAGGACTTGCTGCCGCGGGTTACGCGCAAGCTGCGAAGTTACGCCAAGTTTGCGCGGAAGACCAGTGAAGGCATCACGGTCGTATCGCCGGCAACGTTGCCTTTTTTTGCCAGTCGAACCGCGCGGGGAATGAACCGGCAACTACTGAAGTCGCAGATTCAAAGGCTGGCGCGCAAAGGCGGCCTGTCGAAACCAATTCTGTGGATCGCGATCCCGACCGCTGCGGAAATGATCGGATGTTTTGACGAGTGCGTCGTGATCTATCATGTCTCAGACAAGTACGAAGCGAACACGATGGATCACGGAACCGATCCGGCATTGATCCGGCAGCTTCACGAGCGAGCGATCGAGAATGCGGATCTGATTCTGTATTCCAGCCGCAAACTTCTGGCCGAGGCGACGCAGGGCCGCGAGCGATCGCACTTGCTCCAACAGGCCGTTGATTTCGATCACTGGTCACGGGTGGGAAGCGGCGAGTTGGAAGTTGCGCCCGAGGTTGCGAACATACCGCGGCCACGTCTCGGATATTTTGGAGCCATCGAGCCGTGGCTGGTCGATCAGGATCTAATCAAGCGCGCGGCGCGCGAGCGGCCCGATTGGAATTGGGTGTTCATCGGAAACAAGTCGCGCGGTTTGGAAATTGAGAAGCTGCCGAACCTGCATTTCCTGCCCGCGGTTTCCTACGACCGTCTGCCGAACTATGCCGCCGGTTTCGATGTGTGCGTGTTGCCCTGGGACACCGAGCTTGCGTTTACCAGCTACGGCTCGGCGATCAAGGTGCGCGAGTATCTGGCGACCGGCAAGCCGGTGGTCATCTCTCCTTTGCCGGAATACGAAACAATGGGCGACGTGCTGCGCATCGCGCGCAGCGGCGATGACTTTCTACACTTGATTGATGAAGCGTTGCACGAGCAGGGAACGGAAACTTCACGCGCGCGCCAGGACGCGGTTCGCAACGGCACCTGGGACGCGCGCGCGGAATGGGTGAGCAATCTGATCGAAAAGACGCTCTCGAAGAAGGGCAAGGCTGATCTCCCTCTCCCTCTGGGAGAGGGCCGGGGTGAGGGACGAAGTTAGAGACGCTTAGACAATTTTCTTTTTTGTTGAGTGTGCGCTAGAGCCCTCACCCTAACCCTCCCCAGAGGGAGAGGGAATGGTTGGATTAGTATGTGCGGAATCGCCGGACTCATAGGTTTGAATCCTGAGGCGCGCATCGGCGCGATGCTGCAAACAATTGAGCATCGCGGGCGCGACGACGAAGGTGTGTGGACCTCGCCGGCAATCGACGAGCAAGGGCGGCGCGTTTGTTTTGGGCACCGGCGCTTATCGATCATCGACACCAGCAGCGCCGGGCATCAGCCGATGCTTTCGGCCGACGGGCGTTTCGTCCTGATTCTGAACGGCGAGATTTACAACTATCGCGAGCTGCGCGAACAGCTCACCGGCAAAGGCCACGACTTTCGTACGCAAACAGATACCGAAGTACTGCTGGCCGCGTGGGCCGAATGGGGCGAAAATTGTCTGTCCCGTTTGAACGGCATGTTCGCCTTCGCGCTTTGGGACAACAAGGAGCGCAAACTTTTTCTGGCGCGCGATCGCGTGGGCATTAAGCCGCTTTATTATGCTCAGTGTCAGAAGCCCGACCGTAAGGGAGGGCTCGGCTCGCTAGTGTTCGCTTCTGAGATCAAATCAATCCTCGCCAGTGGTCTGATCCAAGCCGAACTCGATCCAGAGGCGTTGCATCAGTTCCTCACGTTCCTTTGGGCCCCGGATCCCAACACGCTGTTTCGCGGAATCAAGACTGTTCCGCCCGGCCACCTCGTGACGATGCGCGGCGATGAATTGAACCTCCGCCAGTGGTGGGACATTTCCTTCGATCAGATCGAAGAAGGAAGAAGTGAAGCGTGGTGGCAGGAGCAGGTTCTGGAAACGCTCGATCGCGTGGTCAAGCTCGAGATGGTTGCGGACGTGCCGCTGGGATCGTTTCTCTCCGGCGGAATTGATTCGTCATCGATCGTGGCCATGATGAAACATCACAGTAACGGCCGCCCGATCGGCACGTACACGATCGGAATCGAAGCGGAAGATCTTCGCTACGACATCATCCCGGATGACGTCGAGTGGGCGCGCCGCGTCAATCAGAAACTCGACACCGATTATCACGAGATCATGCTCAAGCCTCAGGTTGCTGAGTTGCTGCCAAAGCTCGTGTATCACATGGACGAGCCGGCGATTGACATGGCGATTCCGAGTTATCTGGTGTCGCGCGCGGCGCGCGAGACGCTGCGGGTAATGCTTTCGGGGATGGGCGGCGACGAAGTCTTTGCCGGTTATCCGCGCCAGATGGCGATGAAAGTCGCGGGCGCGATCGATCCTTTGCCTGATCTTCTGCGGCGGCCGCTGATGAAGACGATCGCGAATCTGTTGCCGGGAGGCTTGCCGGGAAGACTGACCGCGCCTTTGCGCAATGCCAAGAAATTTGCGCGCAGCGCGGCGCTGGATTTCGAGGCGCGTTACCTCGGCTTTCAAACCTATTTCAATGATGAAGCGAAGACGCGCCTGTATTCGGACGAGCTGCGGGAAGCGGCCAAGGGCATGGATGCGTACAGCGCGCACCGCCGGTATTTTTCGCGGGTGAAAAATGCCGCGCCGCTCAACCAGATGCTTTACGTCGACTTGAAAACTTTTCTGCCTTGTCTGAACCTGATGACGACGGACAAGACTTCGATGGCCGCGAATCTGGAAGTGCGCGTGCCGTTTCTCAATCAGGAAATGATGGAGCTGGCTGCGCGCATGCCGCCTGATTTGAAGTTGCGTGGCTTGAAACGCAAGTACATCTTGAAGCGCGCGATGGAAAAAGTGCTGCCGCGCGAAATCGTCTGGCGAAAGAAGGCCGGCTTTGGCGCGCCGATTCGTTCGTGGCTGCGCGGACCGCTCCAGCCGATGGTGAATGATTTGTTGTCAGAGGAAACGATCAAGCGGCGCGGTCTGTTCCGGCCGGAAGAGGTGCGGCGAGTCATCGACGCCAATCTTTCGGGAAGGGAAGACTACAACCTGCAGGTATTTCAACTTTTGAATCTGGAACTGTGGCAGCGAGCGTTTGTTGATAGGAGCAGTTCAGAGTTCAAGCTTTAGCTTGCCGCGTCGGGAGAAACAACCTGAAGGTTGAACTCTGAGCTTCCTCATACTTCAACAGGCATCCCGGTGCGCAATGAATCGCGAATGCGAAATGTCGCGCGGGTTGTGGCAGCCAGATCGGCCAGCGCGATCGGCGCCGGTCTTCCTTCAAGAACCACTGCACAAACTGCGCTCACTTCATCTTCTTGCCCTTTATCCTGTTCGCGCAGCTTAGTCTTCTTTTCGCGGCCATCCTGGTATGCGATACAGCTGCGAAAGTCATCGATCACAAACGATTTGCCGGCGCCGAAGATCTCTATGCGCTCCTTTGGCAGTGCCTTGTCGCCTTCGGCAACGTAAGCAATCGAGCCGTTTGAACCGTCCGCGAATCGCAGGGTGATGAAAACCGAATCTTCGTTTGTGATTTCCTGGTTGCGACTCACGATTGATTCAGCATACACGCGAGTGGTAAGCGACCCGGTCATGAAGTGCATGAAGTCTATGAAGTGACAGACTTCGCCAATGATGCGCCCGCCGCCTTCGCGCGCGTCCTGCGCCCAGTGACTGGACGGAATCCTTCCGGCATTCACCCGATAGTTTATCGAAAGCGGCGCCTGTCGATCGGTGAAGAACGTCTTCGCGGCGCACGCCAGGTGCGAGAAGCGGCGATTGTAGCCGACGATCAACTCGCCTTTCGATTGCGCGGCCGCGGCGATCACGCTTTCCAGTTCGTCATCATTCAATGCCAGGGGCTTTTCGACAAAAACGTGACGTCCGCAGCTCAGCGCGCGCCGCGCGAGTTCAGCGTGGGTGTCGTGCCGCGTGGCGATCACGATGAGGTTTACTTCTTCGTCAGCGAGTACTTCGCCCGCACCGGAGACGCAGTAGCGAAATCCGAATTTCTCGGCGACTGTGCGCGCGGTCACGCCCGAAGCCGTCGCGATTGATTGCAGCTGGGCGCCCGCGGATTTGAAGTGCGGCAAGAGCATTGCGCGCGCATAGTTACCTGCGCCAATCAGCCCGACGCGAACGCTCCTGGCCGGCGTCGCGGGTGCGGCTTTCCTCTCCGCGATCGGAATTCGTTTTTCCGGATCGTGGGCGCTTTCGTAATGCAGAACGACGCCGAGATAAGGTTCACCAGATTCGCCGGCAATCAACTGATAAGCCTGTTCCGCCTCAGCGAGTTTGAAGCGATGCGTGATCAAACCTTCGACATTGACGCGTCCTTCGGCGAGCAGGTCGAGGAAGCTTTCGAGGTTGCGTCCCTCGGTCCAGCGCACGTAGCCGATCGGGTAATCGTGGCCGCGCTCTTCGTATTCCGGATCGTAACGGCCCGGCCCATAAGACATGGAAATCTTGAACGTCAGTTCGCGATCGTAGAAAGGCTGACGCGGTATGTTCAGCCCGACCGCTCCGACCGCGACCACGCGGCCCTTCTGGCGCGAAATTTCTCCGGCCAGCTCGACCGGCGCATTCGATGACGTTGCCGCCGTAATCAACACCGCGTCGGCGCCACGACCACGGGACCATTCCATCACACGCCGCCTCGCGTCATCGTCGGGCGCGCAACCACCATCCGCGCCGAACTGTTTCGCCAGTTCGATTTTTTGCGAATCGAGATCGATGCCAAAGACGCGGCAGCCGTTTGCTCGCAGGAGTTGCACCGTGACTTGTCCAATCAAACCGAGGCCGATAACCACGACTGATTCGCCCAGGGTCAGCTCTGCCAGCCGCACGCCCTGGAGGGCGATCGCGCCGAGCGTGCTGAAGGCAGCGGCGTCAAAGCCAACGTCATCAGGCAAACGGACGCAGAGATTTTTCGGCACCGACAAGACTTCTGCATGCGAGGCATAGCCCACGCCGGCGCAGGCCACGCGGTCGCCGACATGAAAGTTGCTGACATCATTGCCGACTTCGATAACGG
>DATGVD010000272.1:0-2849 GCA_035300785.1 Pyrinomonadaceae bacterium
GTGCCGCTGCCACTACTTGGCGCGGCGTTAATACTCTATGGATTGTTGACTGGAAATCATTTGAAGTAAACGTTGGTTTCGAGTGTTAAGCGAAGTTTCGGAACAGACTCCAAAGGACCGAACTAAAAGGCGGGCGTGCCGTTTATGCAGCGATTCATGTTTTGAGGGCAGTAGGCTTAAATACGGTCTCTCGAAGCCCTCTAGAAGCCCTCTAGAGGCGAGAGTGATCCCGAAATAGTGGAAGCCGACGAAGACTTACGTAACTATAATATGAAGGGGGTTTAGAGCATGCCCTGTAGTGTGATCATTTTATGTGTTTACCTATATCCCATTTTGACGGGCTCTGAGTGCATGTGTATAGTGTCTGGCGACACTCGACTATGTACATAACCATCGACGAAGCCGACCGTAGACCGATCTACCGTCAGGTTGCCGACGAGATCAAATCGCTGATTGCGCGAGGCGAATTAGAGGAGGGTGCTGCCTTGCCGCCGGTGCGGCAAGTGGCAAACGATCTGGGCGTGAACTTGAACACGATTGCCGCCGCTTATCGCGAACTCCAGAAGGAAGGTCTGCTCAGGGTTCGCCACGGAGCTGGAGCTTTCGTTTCGTCCCGGCGGAGCGCACAGCAAACCGATGCGGAGCTACGCAAAAAGTTACGGGCTGGTCTCACCCACCTGGCCCTGGCAGGACTGCCGAAGTCCGAAGTCGTGGAGATCGTCAACGAAGAGATCCGCGAACTGTTCAGGCGCGAACGCTAACTTCGGAATTTTGCCATCAGTTGATCGGGTCTTTGATCCTGTTAATGGAGCGACCGCCCGAGTCCGGATCGCGTGGCCCTGCTTGTGACGGCATCGGCGTTACTGGCGGCGCCGACGGAGCCGGAGGCCGGCTGTTCCCGATCGATCCTCCAGAAGATCCGCCTGGTGAGCCACCGCCCCATGGGCCACCTGACGAGGGATTGCTGACAATGACGGGCTGGCGACCGTAACCTCCTCCACAGCACCCGCGTCCCGGCCAGTAATCATCGAAGTACAGGCCGTAATAGTGGCCATACGGCGAAGACCATCCGTAGTAGAAGGGCAGAAAGGTAAAGCAACGCGAAAATGGACTAAAGGCCCACAGCCCGTACGGGTTGGCGGCTGAGAAGGCCCAGTCAAAGGAATTGAAGCTGGCAAGATAAGTATTCAAACCGCGCGCTGAAAGTTTCTCGTTGGCCTTTGCCAGAGTGTTCGCGCGCGTCTTGCTCCAATCATCGAACTGATCCTGCTGCTTCTTGCCAAGCTTCGTAGCCACAAACGAACCACCTCGGAAAACAACTTCATTTCCACTCTTGATGATGTTGCTTGAATTTTCGTTGACCAGTGCGCGGCCCTTGCGGACGAGCAGCTCAGTGGAATCGGCCGCGGCGTTGATTCGATAAACCCCGCGCCTGACGATCAAGATCCGCGCTCGCTCGGTAACCAGGTTGATATGAAGCTCAGTGTCATCCAACCCCGTGGCCTCAACAATAGCGCTCCCCCTGGACAGCCGCACCTGTATGTTCTCTAGCGAATTGTCGGCGAGTTCGAAAGTGCTGTTTTCGCCCACGCGCAGGTAAGAGCCGGGATTGAGCAAGACTTCTACCTGGCTTGCCGCGCCGGTGGTTACCAGATCGCCGGCAGTCAAATCATCCTGGGCGGTTAGCAGTTGCGACTTGCCGGCGCGTGTGACCGTCACCCGACCGTCGACTGAGTTGACGCCGCCGGCCTTGGCTGAGATGACGTACTTTTCGCGATTCTGGGCGGCGCCGAGCGACGCCAAACCCAACCCGAGCACGACTGCTGCGCATATGCTGAGTACGACCGATGGGCTTCTCATATCGACCTCCTGGAAAGAACGCTGGTCAGAGATTCTCGTCGTCTGGGAAAGTGGAGTCATTATACGCCCGCGCTGTCGAGTGTCCAACGTGTCGGTTGCCATGGCCAGAGTCCACGCCGGTTGGAGCCCATTCTGAATCGTTCGCCGAACTAAAGAACTGGGTCGTTTTTTGATGCAGCCTGCGTGGGATTCACGTGGAGAGTGTTCTCGGCTGAATCCAGATAGAAATGCCTGATGCCGGTAGTCGGCTGCGTTTCCGTAGTCTGTGGATCGGCGTTGACCGAAAAGTCGGACTCAGTCACGTTCATTGTGAAGCGATAACCTTTGAGATTCGGCGCGCTGCCGGCAAAGCGCAGGTCCAGCAAACCAGCTTGCGTTAATGCGTCAAAGCTTCCATAAGCACCGCGCGTCGCTTTCAATTCCTGCTGCGCGGTAGCGATCGTTCGCAACGATTGAATCGCGGAAGCTTCATCCGCGGCGCCCAACGCTTTCGGGTAGACACCCAAACCCTTCGACGAGTCGCCTGACGAACATGAACAAAAGGCAACGGCGAAGAAGAAAAGGCCAAGGACCGAGGACCATCTTTGATTTATCATTTGACTCTTAATCTCCTCGCGACTCGCTACTTCGCATAATAGCCGCGCCGGGCGCGCACAACCAGATCGGGGCGTCCAACCAGCTGCACGGCCACCGCCCGCCACGAACCGTCCCGCACCCGATTCGCAGGGCGATAGCCGATGCTGTAAATCGTGCTCAGATCCCGTATGACTTGCGCGTAGACCCCGTTGAGATCTTCTACTTTCCGCGCCTGATACACCGTGTTGCCACTCACAGAGGCCAACTCCGACAGTTCTTGCTGCGCCAGGGCATACGCGCTTGCCGGCGTGCCGTTGTGTCGCCCTTCCTTCACCGTGTCCAGATAAATCGGCAGCACGACCGTGTCTGAGCGCCGCACCACGTCGATCAGCTCTGCGAAGGTCGTGACCGAG
>DATGVD010000273.1:0-12960 GCA_035300785.1 Pyrinomonadaceae bacterium
GTGGCGCGCACAACCGAGGAAATGATCAAGCTGGTGCCGCACAGCTTGCGCGAAGGCGCGCTGGCGCTGGGCGCGCCGCAATGGCGAGTCACGATGGGCGTGGTAATTCCGGCAGCCGCGTCGGGAATCGCTACGGGTGCCATGTTGGCGATCGCGCGCGTCTCCGGAGAGACTGCGCCGCTGCTGTTCACCGCCTTTGGCAGCCGTTTCTTCCCGAGAAATCTCAACGAACCAATCGCTTCGTTGACGGTGCAGATATACAACTATGCAATTTCGCCGTACGACGAATGGCACGCGCAGGCTTGGGCGGCCACGCTCGTCTTGATGACGCTGATTCTGAGCATCAATTTGGTAGTGCGCTTTCTGACGCGCAAGAGGTTTTGATTCGCGAGATGTCCACACCAACACCGACATTGACGCCCAGGCTTGTGGTCCCGCACCAGGGAGCGTTGCCGGCGCGCGCCACAAAGATCGCTGTGGCAGGACTCAGCTTTAATTACGGACGAGCTCAGGCATTGCAGAATATTTCGCTGAAAATCCCCGAGCGAATGGTCATGGCTTTCATCGGACCTTCAGGTTGTGGGAAGACTACTTTCCTGCGCACGCTCAATCGGATGAACGATGTGATCCCGGGCACACGCGTCGAAGGAAATGTTTCGATCGACGGCCAGGACATCTACGCGCCCGGCGCGGATGTAGTTGAGTTGCGCCGCAAGGTGGGAATGGTGTTTCAAAAGTCGAATCCGTTTCCCAAGTCGATCTTTGATAACGTGGCTTACGGTCTGAAGATCAACCGGCTCACTTCCAGCAAGTCGGAGCTTGAAGGCCGCGTTGAAGAAGCTCTAAATGACGCGGCGCTTTGGTCTGAGGTCAAGGATCGTCTAAAGTCATCGGCGCTTGGGCTTTCGGGAGGACAGCAACAGCGACTGTGCATCGCGCGCGCGCTGGCCATCAGGCCGGAAGTGATCTTGATGGACGAGCCGGCCTCGGCGCTCGATCCAATTGCGACGTCCAAGATCGAAGAGTTGATCGTTGACCTCAAGAAGCAATACACGATCGTCATCGTGACGCATAACATGCAACAGGCGGCGCGCGTGTCTGACTTGACTGCGTTCTTTCTTCTCGGCAAATTGATTGAAGTAAACGCAACTGAGAAGATGTTCACCGCGCCGGGTGAAAAACTGACTGAAGATTACATCACCGGACGATTTGGCTAAACATGGAAGTTCACCGGCATCTTGACGAAGAACTCGACGCACTGCGGACTACCGTCTTGCGTTTGGGCGGCGAGGCGGAAGCCGCGCTAGTGCGGGCAATGCACGCGCTGACAGAGCGCGATACTAACGCGGCCCGCGCAGTGCTCGAACACGACGACGCCATCGATCAACTGGAGGTAGACGTTGATCGCCAGTGCGTCGACATTTTCGCGCTGCGCCAACCCGCCGCGCGCGACCTCCGATTCGTGATGTCGGTGGCTAAAATGGCCCCGGTGCTGGAACGAATTGCGGATCATGCCTGCAACATCGCGCGCGCGGCCCTTGACCTCAACACTGAACCGGAACTGAAAGATCATTCTCGTCTTCGTCAGATGGGCGCAATCGCATCATCGATGCTGAGCGGCGCACTCGACGCTTTCACCAGGAATGACGCTGCGGCGGCGCGCGAAGTAATCAAGCGTGATACTGAGATCAACGATCTCTACAACCAAATCTTTCACGACCTGATCGAAATGATGGCCAAAGAACCGGCGACGGCGACGCGGGACGCGCGCTTGCTGTTTGTCGCCAAACATCTCGAGCGAATCGGTGACTACGTGACCGACATCTGCGAATTAACCGTCTACATGGCAGAAGCCGCGATCATTAAGCACATGCACTGAGGTGCTTTGTCTGGCCCATCCAGCTCGCGTCAAATGTGGGTACTTTAACGTCGAGTTACTAGCCAGTCACTTTCGAAGTGTGGTTGAATGAGTTGCGTTCATTAGCATTCTCCAAATAATCTTCGACCAATAGTGATGACCACGACAGTAGCCATTGCGCTCGCAATTGTCTTAGTCGCGCTCGTGTTTGATTTCACGAACGGCTTTCACGACGCCGCCAATTCGATCGCCACCGTAGTTTCCACGCGCGTGCTTTCCCCAAGGTACGCGGTCATGTGGGCGGCGACTTTTAACTTTATCGCTTTTGCTATTTTCGGCACCCGGGTCGCTAAAACGATCGGTGGCGATCTGGTGCGCATCGATCTGATCAGCCAGGACCTTCGTCTTTATGTCTTGTGCGCCGGATTGATGGGAGCAATAGCCTGGAACCTGGTGACATGGTATCTCGGACTGCCAACGTCAAGCTCGCACGCTCTGATCGGGGGCTACGCAGGCGCCGCGGTCGTGGCCTATCACGGTGTTAGCGGTTTGCTGAAACCCGAAGGGTGGATTAAGACCCTCATTTTTATTGTCGCGTCGCCGGTGATCGGATTCATTCTCGGATTCATTCTGATGCTGGCGGTCTTCTGGATTTTTCAGCACACGACGCCGGCACGCGTGGACAAAACATTTCGCCGCGGCCAGCTTCTTTCGGCCGCCGCGTACTCTTTGGGACACGGCGGAAACGACGCACAAAAAACGATGGGCATTGTGACAGTGGTCCTGGCTACGGCAGGAATGTTTAATTTGCATCTGGGAGACAAGGGTTCGCTGCCGGCGATTCCCCTGTATGTGGTGCTTGCGGCGCACGGCGCAATCGCTCTGGGAACACTTTCGGGTGGCTGGCGCATTGTGCATACGATGGGTTCAAAGATTACGAAGCTGCGACCGGTCGGCGGCTTCTGTGCCGAAACCGCCGGCGCGGTTACTCTTTTTGGGGCGACGTTTTTGGGCATTCCCGTATCAACAACACACACGATCACGGGCGCGATCGCCGGCGTTGGATCAACGACCCGTCTCTCGGCAGTCAAGTGGCGCGTGGCTGGCCGGATTGTCTGGGCCTGGGTTTTGACGATTCCGGCGGCCGCCGCATTCGCCGCGATTGCATTCCTGCTCATTAGACTGATCGACACGATCGTTAGGAGCATGCACTAGAGTTCATGGCGATCTGAAGCTCTGACCTGCAACTCGGCAGGGACCCAAAGGCGTACACGCGTTCATGCCAAAACCCGCCCTAATCATCGAAGACGATCCGGACATCGCTGAGAGCGTAAGATACAATCTCGAGTCCGAGGGTTTCACTGCGATCGTTGCCGCTACAGGCGAGCGCGGACTTGAGCTGGCGCTGGATGCGCAGAATCCGCCGATGGTCATCATTCTGGACTTGATGCTTCCCGGGATCAGCGGAACTGAGTTGTGTCGCCGCCTGCGACGCGAAAACCAAACTCGCCGCACGCCCATCATCATGCTGACTGCGAAGACTTCGGAAGCGGATCGGGTTGCGGGACTCGATCTGGGCGCTGACGACTATATCGCCAAGCCGTTTTCAGTGCGCGAGTTGGTGGCGCGCGTGCGCGCCGTGCTTCGCCGAGTTGATGACGACGCTGCGGCAAGATATGACGACGGTCGACTCACAATCGACTTTGACGATATTCGTGTCCTCTGCGACGGCACGAACGTCAAGCTAACCAACAAAGAATTCACCTTGCTCTCGGTGCTGGCGAAGCGTTCGGGCCGGGTCGTTACGCGGCAGCAATTGCTGGATCAGGTTTGGGGATACAGTTATTACGGCGAGGCGCGCACGCTCGACGTACACATTCGCCGGTTGCGCCAGAAACTAGACGTGTGCGGCGATTGCATTGAGACGGTGGTGGGAGTCGGTTATCGCTTCGTGGGATGTGCTTCGCAGTCCCGAAGTGCCAAGGGTTTTACCGATGCCTAGGTTCGGTCTTCTTCTCGGAGTCCTCAGTGCCGCGATCGCGGCGTTGCTTGTCACGATCGCATATTCTTCGGGAGCATCGCGCTGGTTCGCAGCCGCGGGAACGGCTCTGCTAAGCGGACTGATCGTTGGCCTGCTGTTGGGAAGACAGGCGAAAGGAACCCGCGAGCCCTACGTAAACAACCAGGCAAGCCTCTTGAGTGATGCAGGAGTCATTGACTTCTCCCCCAAGCTGCTCGACGCCACCATCAACGAGATGCGTGAAGGCCTGCTGGTGATCGACCGGGAAATGCGCGTGGTCGCTTCCAACCGCGCGGCTCGTGGCCTGTTTTCAAACGTCGAGGATCCGATCGGCGGCCGCCGGCTAACCGAACTCACGCGCAACCCGGCGATCTATGATGCGTTTCTTGATGGTGTTCGCGGCAAGGAGCGCGCCGGCGTGAAGGTCGAAACCTACGGCGTTGAAAGGCGAGTTTTCGACCTGCGGGTCGTGCCCTTGCAGTCGGCAAATGGTAAGACCTCGCACGGCGCTGTCGGAGTCTTCTTCGACATCACGCGGCTGGAACGATTGGAGTTGATTCGACAAGAGTTTCTCTCGAACGTTTCGCATGAGCTGCGCACTCCTTTGACCTCGATCATCGCCCTCGCCGAGACCCTTGAAACAGGCGCGATCGACGACCCCGAACACAATCGCCGCTTCCTTACTATCATTCAGAAGAACGCGGCCCGGATGCACCGTCTAATCGACGATATTCTGGAACTCAGCGCAATTGAAGCGGGAAACGTGAAGGTCAAGCAGGAAATCGTTCAACTGCACCCGTTGGTGGAGGACGTCGTTGGCAGTTTGTCTGCCGCGGCGTCAACCCACGCGATCACGTTGCAAAATCTGGTGGCGGAAGAGGCGAAGGTTTTCGCCGATCCACATCGTCTGGTTCAGATGCTTACGAATCTGATCGATAACGCAATCAAATTCAATCGGGACGGCGGCGTGGTCTCAATCAGGTATGAGGGCGGAGTTCGCGACAAAATTAGAGTCGAGGATACTGGTGAAGGAATCCCGGCGCACCACCTCGATCGTTTGTTTGAAAGATTCTACCGAGTTGATCGCGCTCGCTCGCGTGAGCTTGGCGGGACTGGCTTGGGATTGGCGATAGTCAAGCACCTGGCCAGAGCGCACGACGGCGAGGTCACAGTCGAGTCGCGTTTTGGCGAGGGGACCAGATTCACCATTGAGCTACCTGGTAATGCGACCACGCGCGACGAGCAGTCTTCTTCCCACACGATTGCGCTCACCTAGAACTGCCATGAACGAATAATCAGGTTCTGCGATTCTCTTCGAGGAGTCGTAAGGCATAAAAGGGAGTGGCGGCATGCAATAAGCGCTCGGCGAGTCCGCGCAGTTGCGAGGGCATCTCCGCAAACGAGTATTCATCCTGGGTATTCTGGTACCGGTTTAGCAATTGCAACTCGGCATTGCAGAAGTCGCAGTCTGCCAGGTGAGTTTCGACGCGCAACGACTGTTCTGAGTCCAGATGCAACTGATCGTACTCAAGCAGATCTTGAGACGAGGGACACCCAACTTTCTTGTTGAACAAGCTCGCAAATGCCGTGGCCATATTTGTTACACTTCGAACAAGCTTCCGGGCTTCTTCTGGTCCGGTCAACTGCGTGAAAGATCTAATGTCCGCGGATTTCCATTTTCGATCGCCTTGCTGACATGACTTTTCCTCAATAGTGTCAATCACTTAGGTCTAGTGCAAAAAAATGTTGCTCAATATTGAAATAGCTGTTAAAATCGGCTCCAGGTTGATCGAGAGCTTGCAGCTTCTCGATTCTCTTCGACGGTGGAGCAAGTAGGCCGCAAGGCCATAACCGATCCACGAACTCCCGCGATATCCGGCAGGCAAGAACCGGAAACCAGGACCAACTTTTCGGGATTGAAAAACTAAAAGGAATAGCTGTGCGCGACTCAATGAAGCTGCTCTTGTTACATTGGTTTCGATTGAGCTAGAACTTTGCCCCGTAAGTCTCACCAAAATCTCACCTCGGTTCATCCGAGAACAAGGTAAGCATTCCGTGCGCAGACCATCGCTCATCCGATCGGGATCAGCAACCTAAAACGCCGTGAAATCAATTACACAAAAGACGACGCCGGATTCCACAATCAATGTGGCTCAGGAAGTGCCGCGCACGGGCCGCCCGCAGAGGAGCTCAAGGGCTGCTCACTGGGTCGAGAGTCTGCGGAACTCGGATGTCAATCGCTTGTGGGCCGAGTTGCACCGCATTGTGAGCAATCATCCGCTCGTACGCGCATCACGTAGCGCCGGCCTGCTGATCGAAGAAGGCGCCTCGAGTGCTTATACCGATCTGACGCAGGAGCTCTTCGTCCAATTGTTAACCAAGTCGCGGTTTCAGCATTATCTCGACACCGCGATGACCGATGCCGAGATTGAGTGTGAGATCGGTCAGATAGAGTTGACGAATTTACTCACGGCGGAACTGCGCAAGCGCCATCCTGAGAGTTACCGGCTTGCGCGCCGCATCTCCACTTTGGTCCAGTCCAGCGCGAACTTTCGCCGCTTTGATTCGAACGGCTACTCCGAAGAACAACACCGGCGCCTGGCCGACCGAGTCTATGGCTTGAGCGAATGGCCGGCGAGCAAGCCCGGACGCGGCTCGCATGAACTGGAACAGCGCGCACATATGATTCCCGTCCGACAGCGCGACACGCGTATGGTGGGCTGCACGGGCGACGCGCAAATCGTGATCAGCAATTCTGATCTCGAAGACCTGATTATTTCCGTGCTCGACGCCATTGACGCGCCAGCCGACGTACGCACCTTGCGCAGCCTGGTAATGTCTCGCTTACCGGTGATGGATATCTATCTGGTGCCCTTGGGCGGTGACGACGCAGATTCAGACGGCCCGCACTACGATCCGGCCGACTTGCGCGAGAATCCGGAACAAGCCTTGTTGCGGCACGAAACGGAACAGGAAGCCGCGGGCTCCGTCGATAAATTTCTGAAGAACTTACGCGCAAACGTACGCGGTAAAATGAAGCAGTATGACCGCATGCTGGGCGTGTTGTGGCACTGCTATTTGAGCGCCGCTCACGCGACGCAATTGGAAGTTGCCGCTACATTGGGTGTTTCTGATTCTTTGGTGTCCGACTATCGGCGCCGAATTGAACAGGAGTTGCGCGCGCTCTCCTTTAAGGAAGTTGAAGAGGCGCGCATGTTCGAGCTGGCCCTGCGCGAGCGCGTGCGAACTCTGGTTGAGTTGAGCGACGAGGAGGCGATAGCGGTTTAGCTCTTCCTCGCCAACTCGGACTTTGCGAAAGCAATCCAAATCTCAAGAAGCGCAGGCATTCTGCGCTTCTTGGCGTTTTTGATGGTCCGCCAAGAAGGCAGGCAGACCCAAAAAATTCAGACAATGCCAAAGCCTCGTCAAAGAAAAGATTACCAGCCCGTGAGGCGTTCCGGGCGGGCGGGCGCGCGCAATTATGAACACGTGATCGCGGAAGACTGGCCACCGGCAGGCCATCCTGGGGGCGACGGCCTCGAGACGTGTCAGGGCCTTAAGAGGTCGGATCTGAAAAAGGCGGCCAGCTATTTTCTTAAGCGCGGCCATGTTTTCTCGTACGCTGCGCTTTTTCTCTTTACCATTGTCCTGTACGCGCGCCCCGCGGAGATTTATCCGTCCGGCTTGACCGCTTCGATCGCGCTGATCGTCGGCGTGCTGACGCTCGGCGTCTTCATCCCGTCGCAATTCGCTTTGGAAGGCAGCCTGACGGCGCGTCCCCGCGAAGCCATTCTTGTGGTCCTCTTCTGTCTGGCCGGCTTGCTTTCAATTCCGCTGGCGATCGATCCAGCCCAAGCCTGGCACGAGTTCAGCGACACGTTCATTCGCTGCATCGTGATCTTCGTAGTACTGGTTAACGTCGTCCGCACTGAGAAGCGACTAAACGGATTGCTGCTGCTCGCACTTGTAACCGGCACTTGGTTGAGTTTGGGAGCAATCAACGACTATCGCCTCGGATTGATGACCGTCGAAGGCTATCGCGCCGGCGGCAGAGGCGGCGGCATCTTTGGCAACTCGAATGATATGGCGCTTTTTCTGGTAACGATTGTTCCGATTGCGATCGCCCTACTGCTCCGATCGCGGAGTCTTCCGCGCAAGTTTCTCTTTGGCGGCTGCGCCGTCCTGATGGTCGCCGGCATAGTGCTCACCTACTCGCGCGGAGGCTTCATCGGCCTGTTGGTTGCGCTGGGCTTCTTTGCCTGGAAAGGCGGTCGTCGCCATCGCGTTGAGATCGTCGTTGCCGGCCTGTTGATCGTCGCGGCATTTCTCGCGTTGGTGCCGGGCTACGCGCTGCGGCTTGCGTCAATTATCTTTCCCAGTTTGGACCCGGTCGGATCGTCTGAAGCTCGCAGCGGAGAACTCTTACGTTCTCTGTACGTTGCGATTCGTCATCCGTTGCTGGGAATTGGAATGGGTAACTACGCGCCCCAAATGTCGTACCGGGGCCTGGTCACTCACAACTCTTACACGCAAGTTGCGGCAGAGATGGGCGCGGCGGCGCTGGTTTGCTACACGATGTTCGTCGTCACGCCGCTTCGAAAACTCGGACAGATTGCGCGCGAAACCTTCGGCACGAAGGCTAATTCGCATTTCTATTATTTGGCGGTTGGGCTGCAGGCATCGCTGGTCGGCTACATGGTTTGCAGCTTCTTCGCTTCGGTCGCGTACCTCTGGTACGTCTATTACCTGGTCGGTTATGCGGTTTGTCTGCGCCGGCTGTACGAGTCTGAGACTGGAAAGGCAGTCGTGCTTGAGAAGCCGCTAAAGCAGAGCCAGGTGAACGTTGCTTCAGTGCTCGATGACAACCGCGGCGTCGCAACGACGTGAATATGAAGTTAGCGGCAGAAATAATTTTCTGGTTAGGCGCGGCGGCGCTCGGTTACACCTATGCCGGCTATCCGCTTCTGCTTCTGATTGTGAGCCGGCTGCGTCCGCGCGATGTCAGGCGCGGTGACTTTGCGCCCACTGTCAGTGTGATCATCACGGCTTACAACGAAGAGCGCGACCTGGCGGCCAAACTCGAAAACACACTGGCGCTGGAGTATCCCCGCGAGCTTCTTGAGATAATCGTTGCGTCCGATTGTTCGACTGACCGCACGGACAAGATCGCGCGCGCCTTTGCTGAGCGAAGCGTACGTCTGGTGCGTCAGCCGCAGCGGCTGGGAAAGACCGCCGCCCAGAACATGGCGGTCGCGGAAGCGCGCGGCGAAATCATTCTCTTTTCCGACGCCACCAGTCTCTATGAACCAGATGTGCTGCGCGTGATGATGCCCAACTTCGCGGATACAGCAGTCGGCTGCGTGGCCGGTCGTTTGATTTATGTTGACCCAGCGGACTCGCGAATCGGACGTGGCGCTCGCTCTTACTGGGGTTACGAGACCTTTCTGAAGGAGCACGAAAGCCGCATCTTCTCTTTGATTGGCGCGTCCGGCTGTCTCTACGCCGTGCGTCGATCGGCTTACGTGCCGCTCTACCCGGAAGCGTGCAGTGACTTCATCATCGCCACGAAAATGGTTGAGCAAGACCTGCGCGCCGTTTACGAACCCGCCGCGGTTTGCACCGAAGAGACCAATCGCCAAAGCGACAAGGAGATGAAGATGCGCGTGCGCGTAATCGCGCAAACCTTTACCGATCTTTGGCGTCATCGCGCGATGATGAACCCGTTTCGCGGCGGTTTCTACGCGGTGCAGCTCCTGTCGCACAAAGTCATGCGCTACGCCGTGCCATTGTTTCTGCTCGCGATCCTGGCAACCTCCGGGATCCTCGCGCGCCATTCGATGCTTTATTCGATCGGGTTTGGAACGCAACTCGGTTGTTATCTGGGCGCGCTGGGCGCGTGGATGCTTGAGCGAGCGGGCGTGCACAGCCGGATGCTGGCGCTGCCACAGTATTTCGTCCTGTCCAACCTCGCGGCGTTGATTGCGTTCTACCAATTTCTGCGCGGCCAGCGGTACGCTCATTGGGAGCCCAATCGCGATAGCGGGTCAACGCGCCGCGCGACGCCAATGATCGCGCCGCCTGAAGTTCGTGGAAGGTTAGTCTGAGGAAGAGATCGAATGTGTGGCATCGCCGGATTTGTTAGCAGAGATGAGCATCGTGACCCTCGCGAAGCGCGCGCCGTGCTCGACAGCATGTGTCGCGTGATTGCTCATCGTGGGCCTGACGATCAGGGAATGCTGGTCGACGATCGAGTTGCGCTCGGCATGCGGCGTCTGTCGATCATCGATCTGGCGGGCGGGCGTCAACCAATGTCCGGCTGCGACGGTGAGGTTACGATTGTCTTCAACGGCGAGATTTACAACTATCGCGATCTGCAGCGCGAACTCGAATCACGTGGCCATCGATTCAAAACCCATTCGGACACGGAAACGATTGTTCATGCTTACGAAGAATATGGCTCACGTTGTGTCGACCATCTGCGCGGCATGTTTGCTTTCGCCATCTGGCACTCCCGCACCCGCGAGCTCTTCATCGCGCGCGATCGCGTGGGCAAGAAACCGCTCTATTACACGGTCACTGGCGGCACGCTGATCTTCGGTTCTGAGTTGAAATCGCTGCGGGAACATCCGGAGTTCCGTGGCGACATCAATGTCGAAGCCCTCGATGCGTATCTGACATTTGGCTATGTGCCCGATCCGCTGACGATCTTCCGGGACGTGCACAAGCTGCCGCCCGGCCATCACCTGACATTCAGAGATGGTCGCGTAAGCGTCGAGCAGTACTGGGATTTCCCTTACGAGCACGCACAGCAAGATCCGGCGCGAAGCGAAGACGAATGCCTGGAGGAATTGCGTGCTTTGTTGGACGAATCAGTGCGCATTCGGCTGGAGTCGGAAGTTCCGCTCGGCGCGTTTCTTTCCGGCGGAGTTGATTCGAGTACGGTCGTTGGCTTGATGGCGCGGCACGCGACTCAGCCAGTCAAGACTTTCTCGATTGGCTTTCACGAAGACAGCTATAACGAATTGAAGTACGCCCGGATCGCCGCGCAAAGGTTCGGTACCGATCATCACGAGTTCATCGTCAGTCCGGATATCTGCGAGATCGTCGACGGGCTGGTCTGGCATTTCGACGAGCCGTTCGCCGATTCCTCCGCGATTCCAACTTACATGGTTTCAAAGCTCGCGCGACAGCATGTGACGGTTGCGCTATCGGGCGATGGTGGGGATGAACTCTTCGCCGGCTACACTCGTTACGCACTCGATCGCAAACGCAGCGGTTTCGCTAGTCTGCCCCGCGTCGTTCGCCGAGGCGTGATGCAGCGGGCTGGTCGCACCCTTCCACACGGCGCGTGGGGAAGAAACTTCGTGCACAACGTCGCGCTCGATCCGCTCGATCGTTACATAGAAGACGTATCCGTCTTTACGCGCCTGAACAAGCCGGCGCTTTACACTGAAGACTTTCGTCAGCAATTGGGAACGTGCGAAGCGGCGCAGCGGTTTCGAGACTATGCAATGCACTCGCGGGCGAATGATCCGCTCGATCCGCTGTTGTATCTCGACAGCAAAACCTACTTGCCCGGCGACATCCTGACAAAAGTCGATCGCATGAGCATGGCAGTATCGCTGGAAGCGCGCGTGCCCCTGCTCGATCACAAACTGATTGAGTTTGTCTGCACACGCATTCCGGCAAGCATGAAGATGAAAGGCCTGGATACCAAACACATCTTCAAGCGCGCGATGCGCGATCTGGTGCCTACCGAAATTCTGGATCGTCCGAAGCAGGGCTTTGGTATTCCCATCGACAGTTGGATCAACGAACAACTGCGCGAACGCGTACGCGGCACGCTCACCGAACCACTCACGATGCAACGAGGTTACGTCGAGCCACGTTACGTCAAGGTTCTGCTCGACGAACACGAGCGCGGCCGACGCGATCACGCGACTGAGTTGTGGACGCTGTTCATGCTGGAGTTGTGGCATCGTAAATTTGTCGACGCGCCGGGCGGCATCGCGCTCAGCGATCAACTGAATCAAAGTTTGGCTCCGATGGTGGCTTAGGGTGAAACCAAACGTTCTGCACATGATTGACAGCTTCGAGCAGGGCGGCAGCGAGCGCCAGGCCCTGCAGCTTGTGCGCCAGTTGCACCAGAGCGGACACTCCGGCGTACGGCTCGCCTGTTTGCAGAACAAAGGATCTTTGCGCGACGAAGCGGATCGACTCGGCCTCGGAGAGATTCCTGAGTATCCGCTCACCAGCTTCTATGATCGGAACTTCGTTACGCAGCTTCGCCGGCTCGCGCGCTTCTTAAAAGAGAACGAGATTGACGTAGTTCACACGCACGATTTTTACACGAACATTTTTGGCATGGCGGCGGCGGCGGCGATGGCCCGTGTCCGCGCGCGTCTTGCCTACAAAGGCGAGACCGATGGTTTTCGCACTGCTACGCAGAAGCGGCTGGAGCGCGGCGCGTTTCGCCTGGCGCATCGAGTCATCGCGAATTCCGATGCAGTGCGAAAACAGTTGATTCGCGAAGGCGCGCCCGCCGAAAAAGTTGTGAAGCATTACAACGGTCTGGATCTCAAACGCATCACGGTTCAGTCCGACGCGAAGCGCGATGATATTCTTGGGATGCTTGCTTTACCGGAACGACGCCTGGTGACGATCGTGGCGAACTTGCAGCATGTGGTGAAAGATCATCCGACGTTTTTGCGCGCGGCCGCGCGCGTGCGCGCCGCAATTCCTGACGCGGCGTTCGTTATTGCCGGAGAAGGAAAGCTGATGGACGGCCTGCGCGAGTTGACTGCTCAGCTTGGATTGGAGCGCGACGTTTTCTTCATTGGCAGATGCGGAAAGGTTGCCGAGCTGCTTTCTGTTTCCGACGTGTGCGCGCTGAGTTCGACCGCTGAAGGCTTTTCAAACGCGATTCTCGAATACATGGCCGCCGCGCGACCCGTCGTCGTCACGGACGTCGGGGGCGCGCGCGAAGCAGTAATCGAAGGCGAAACTGGTTACATCATTTCCGCAGGCGACGACCAACACATGGCCGGGCGAATAATCGAACTCCTGCGCGATCCGAAGCGGG